>CAJQQJ010000285.1 GCA_905480445.1 uncultured Alphaproteobacteria bacterium
AAAATCCTGCGTTGTTTGGATAGTGAGGAATTGGAGCTTATCCGTCTGTGATCGGTCTTGATTCCAGGGATGGTAAGTAGCGCCTTTCTTAAGCGAACATTCAATTGTTTTAGACGTCGATGCATCAGGGAAAAGACGTCCTTTAAAAAAGGTGTTCTCTTGCACAGTGAAACCTGGTGGCCATTCGCCGCTCCAGAAATCAGTGGTATACACTGTCTTTTCGACAGATGTTTCGCTTTCTTCAGCTGCCCAACTGGGGTCAGGCGAAAGGGAGAGTGTAAGAGCCGTAACTCCCAAGACCGTCGCAGAGACAATTAGTCCATTAAGGTTCTTTGGCATAGTCTTCCTCCTAAAAAGTTAATGGTAACACTAGCCCCAAAATACGCGTTGGGTAGAACTTAACAGGCAATAGTGACTTCCTCTGTGACATTTGACACATTCAAGAAGTAAGTGTTAGCCTACCATATGTGGGTGAAGAGCCTATTCTAATCTAAAGGAGGAAAAAGTGTTCAAAAGGTTGAATGTAAAGGGGCTTTCAAGCCTGTTATTGGCGCCAGCTTTTGTTTTGGCAATGACGGCGACGACTTATGCAAACAACGAAGAAGCGCTTGAAGTGTACAAGTTGGCGCAAGAAGGCGGTGATTGCGACATGCTTCTTGTTGTCGTAGAGGACTATCCAGGGACTACTGCTGCGAAGCTTGCAAAGATCAAATACAAATCTTGCGTAAAAGGTGAAAGCGGTTCGAGCTCCAGTGCGAACAACAACAACTCCAATTCAAATTCTAACAATAGCAACTCAAACTCGAATTCCGGGAACAATAACAACTCTTATTCGAACTCTAACAACAATAGTAATTCCAACAACAACTCCAATTCGAACAACAATACTTCGAACTGTAACGGCTATTGGGATCGTAACAATGACTGCATCACAGATAAGTGGGCGCTAACAAAAATGTTGCAAGGTGCCCTTAATGATAACGGTTGCCGAGTTGGTAGTGAGGACGGTGTTTGGGGAGGCCGGACAGCAAAAGCTATTGCCGCCGCTAACCGCCAATTAGGCACAAATTTGCGTCGATCAAGTGGTCCGGCGCAGTACGCTACAATGATCGAAGATATTGATGCGACAGGCTTCAATGTTTGTAGCTGCCCTTCAGGCAAAAAACTGAACTCAAAAGGACGTTGTGTGCGAAAAGCGATTTCCAATAATAACAATAACAACAGTGGGAACAGTGGAAATAACGCAGGTGCCATTTGTGGTTGGTTCGGCATCAGTGCTTGCACAAAGAGCCATAGTTCAGCAACAGCAGCTGCGAACAAAGTAGGCGGTCGTGTGATTTACACTAACAAGCAGGACTACCCTAACTTTACTGCTGGATGGTACTGTTCTGTTGACGGCCCAACTACCTACAATGACGCGATCGCAGCCAGGGACTATCAACGAAGCCAAGGTGCATCTTCCGCATATGTGAAGAAGTCCTGTAAGTAAGTGATGATGAAAACTCTAGCAAAGATCGTTTTAGTCGGTCTTTTAGCTGTCACCTCAATTGGATCAGTCACGGCTCAGTCGATAATGAGCCGTGACGATTGGGGCGCTAAAAAGGGTATAGTTGAACGCATGAAGCGACACAGTCTGCAAGAGATTGTGGTTCATCATACTGGCGTTAAACAGCAACAAAAATACAGCCTAAAACAAAAGCTGCGCGGCTTGCAAAGCTACTCTCAAGGCAAAAAGAATTGGGGCGATGTACCCTACCACTACTACATTGATATGCATGGTGAAATTGGTGAAGGTAGAAGCCTGAAATATTCAGGTGATACGAACACAGGTTACAATCCGGCAAATCGGATCCATGTCGTGCTGGAAGGGCATTTTGACGATGAGGTGCCTAGCCATAACCAAGTCTCTGCTCTTGCGGCTTTAGTACAATCTTTGCAAGGGCAATACTCTATCCCGAGTTCAAAGATTTCCGGTCATAAGGATCATGTATCGACGGATTGCCCTGGCCATAACCTCCATCCTCTCGTCTTGCAGATGGCGGCAGGACAAGCCGCGAACCTCGCGGCCAACTATGTACCAACTTGTTCAGGGGTTTTGATTGATGACCAGTGTTTCTCGCTCAATGAAGTCTACAAGCTTGCTCAAACCCATTTGCAGCAACAAGGTTGTTATGCTGGTGCTATTGACGGCGATTGGGGCCCAATGAGCCGAGGTTCATTAACAGCGTACAATGATGCTAACGGCACGAATTTTTCTATGGAATCTCAGTCAAGTCGCACTCAATTCGTTGAACACCTTGGGGCTCCTGGATCACGGTTTTGCTCAAACTAAAACCGAGAAAAGGTTTGGGAGAGGCATCGATCAGTCGTAAGTCTTTCCTAGCTATTCTTTTCTGTTCGGTTCTAATGCTCTCGTTTGAGGGTTACGCACAATCAATCCTTCCTCGAGAAGGGTGGAATGCTGAACCGGCGATAAAAACTCGTATGAAACGGCACAAGATCCGTGAAATTACGATCCACCATATCGGCTTTCCGCAAGACTCTAGTAAGAGCCTGGAACAGAAGCTGAAAAGACTACAGAAACACGCCCAGCGAAACAAGCCTTGGGGCGACATTCCTTACCATTTTTTCATCGATCTGAATGGCAAGATCGCCGAAGGGCGTGACCTCAAATACGCTGGCGATACCAACACTGGATACAATCCTGCCAACAGAGTTCATATCGTTCTGGAGGGTGACTTCGACGTTGAGAAGCCCAGTTCTAAACAGCGGTCTTCATTACAGTCGCTAGTAACGACCATGCGGCGCAAGTATGCGCTGCCTATTTCCAAGATTCATGGGCACGGCGACCATGCTCCGACCGCTTGTCCTGGCAAGAATCTTCACCGATTGATTGAGGTCTTAGCCGCTGGTGGTTCGATCTAGATATATGTAATTGGACTAGCTGGCTTTACCAGCTTGTGTGACTTCTTCCAGTAAATCAAGAAGTGCAGCGATCTTGTCTTTCCCGTTATGCTTTTCCAAACTCGCGTATATAGTTTGGCTTTGTGGCAAGATTGCTGAGATAGTTGCTTCGCCTTTGGCTGTAAGTGCGATTAAACGGCGACGTTGGTCACCCTCGTCTCTCTTCTGGGTGACGAGTTCACGTTGAGAAAGATTGGCGACAATCCGGGTGAGGCTTGGGCCTAACAAAGACGCGCGCTCTGCTAGTTGGGTTTGGTCAATAGCGCCGCTTTCACTGAGAACTCGGATAACGCGCCATTGCTGCTCATTAAAGCCATGCTGAGCCAGCATCGGTCTGAATTCAGACATCACTGCTTCCCGAGCCCTGAGCAGAGCTATGGGAAGCGAGCGATTGGTGTCTTTGGGTAGTAAGTTGTCCTCTGACAAGTAGCTTTAACCTTCAGCTTGAACGATGTTACGCAGTGTTCCTATTTGAGGAGATGTTACAACGACCTCGTCACCTGGGACCAACCACTTTGGCGGATCGAACCGAGCACCTGCACCTGTTGGTGTTCCAGAAACAATAATGTCACCCGGCATCAATGTCGTAAATGTTGAAATGTAGTTGACCAAGTAATCAATTGGGAAGGTCATGCGGCCCGTGTTGTCTTTCTGGCGCAGTTCTCCATTGACCCAAGTTTCCAAGTCAATGTTGTTGAGGTCTTCAATCTCGTCAATGGGAACAGTATGGGGCCCTAGTGAACCGGACTTGTCCCAGTTTTTGCCTTGGGTGACATTGAACTTGGCATGGCGCAGCC
>CAJQQJ010000286.1 GCA_905480445.1 uncultured Alphaproteobacteria bacterium
CGGCTTCAATACCAAGCAGTATAAGCGGATCAATCACGCCATTGGTTGCTTGGATAGATTTGACACCAGGGCGCGAATGTTTGGCAACTTCACTGTTGATGTGATCCAATGAACCGTCCTCGACTAGATCCATTTTGTTCAAGATGATCATGTCGGCACAGCCAAGCTGCTCTTCGAAAAGTTCCTCGAGCGGGCTTTCGTGGTCTAAGGATTCATCGGCTTCTCTCGCTGCCTGAAGTGCAGCAGGATCCGTTGCGAACAAACCGTCTGCGACTGCGCGACCGTCAATGACTGCAACGACACCGTCCACCGTCACTCGTGTCCGTACTTCGGGCCAATTGAAGGCTTGAACTAATGGTTTTGGCAATGCCAGTCCAGAAGTCTCGATAATGATGTGATCAGGTTTAGGGTCCTGGCTCAACAAGGTTTCGATGGCGGGAACAAAATCGTCTGCGACTGTACAGCAGATACAGCCGTTGGCCAGCTCAACCAACTGACTCTCATCACAATCAGGAATGCCACAGCCCTTAATGACTTCGCCATCAACGCCCATGTCACCAAATTCATTGATGATGAGCGCTAGCTTTTTGCCGTTAGCATTGGCCATCAGATGCTGGATCATTGAAGTTTTTCCAGCCCCTAGAAAGCCGGTAATGATCGTTGCTGGTATTTTTGAACTTTGCGAAGACATTGTTATAAGGCCTTGTAAATAAATAGAAATAGAGAGTGGTTAATCTGATTTCTTAACTGTCATCGGAATGCCAGCGACAACCAAGTATACTTCGTTTGCTATATCGGCGATTCTTCTGTGTAAGTCACCAATATAATCACGAAACTCGCGGGCCATTTTATTTTCTGGAACGATCCCCATTCCAATTTCATTGGAAACAAAAATGATTGTGCCGTCAAACGATGTAATCGTGGTCAACAAGTCTTGAAAAGCGAGTTCAATTTCTTGTTCATCTAACATGAGGTTCGTCACCCACAGCGTCAGACAGTCAAGTAACAAAGTCTCAGAACCCTTTGATTTACTTTGAATAAATTGGGAGACTTCAAGTGGTTCCTCAAAAGATTTCCAGTTCGTTTCCCGCCTGGCTTTATGTTTATCTATTCGGCTCATCATTTCGTCGTCCCAAGCACGACCGGTTGCCAGGTAGATGGGCGCAGCAGTGCGCTCTAGTGCCATCTGTTCTGCAAATGCAGATTTTCCTGACCGAGCACCACCAAGGACCAATATGATCTTATTCTTTGTTGTCATAGTGTCAGGATAAACCCTTTGTTATCGTCAGGCGTGATTGATGCGACCAGGCCTTTGTCATGTGCGCCCACTAAGTGAAATAGCACTTTCGTTTGTTGATGGATTTATATAGTTTCTGGCTCAACTAATTCATCCAAAAAGGAATGCACCATGAAAGTCTCTTTTCTCGGTCTTGGTGTCATGGGTTACCCCATGGCAGGTTATCTCGTCAAAGCAGGACATGATGTAACTGTCTACAACAGAACAACAGCGAAAGCTGAGGCTTGGATTAAGGAGCATGGCGGAAATTTCGGCAAAACACCAAAAGAAGCGGCTACAGGTTCCGATATCGTATTTTGCTGCGTCGGAAATGACGACGATTTGCGTTCAGTTGTGATCGGCGATGACGGTGCCTTGGCCGGAATGGCGTCTGGCAGTTTGTTTGTGGATCACACAACTGCCTCTGCCGAAGTTGCGCGTGAGCTTTATACAGTGGCTAAGGGGCAGGGTGTAGATTTTGTCGATGCTCCTGTTTCTGGTGGCCAAGCGGGTGCTGAAAACGGTGTTCTGACTGTCATGTGTGGCGGAGACCAAGCTCCTTATGATCGCGCAGAGCCAGTGATTGATGCATTTGCTCGCTCATGTAAATTGATGGGTGGCTCCGGTGCCGGTCAACAAACGAAGATGGTTAACCAGATCGCTATTGCAGGCTTGCTTCAAGGGCTTTCAGAAGCCATGAATTTTGGCCAGAAGGCTGGATTGAATATGAATCTAGTTCTTGAGGTTATTTCAAAAGGTGCAGCCGGTTCCTGGCAAATGGAAAACCGTGGATCAACAATGTGCCAAGATAAGTTCGACTTTGGCTTCGCAGTGGACTGGATGCGCAAAGACCTGTCGATCTGTTTGGCAGAAGGCAACAAAAACAGTGCACGCTTGCCGATGACTGCTATGGTTGACCAGCTTTACGGACAAGTTCAAGATCTTGGCGGTGGTCGTTGGGATACATCCAGTTTGATGAAGTTACTGACTAGATAGCCGTTCAATCTATTTTTCTAAATGATTTTGCCGCCCTCTGCTTGCATGGCGGCGTTTTAGCTTTACAATCTCCGTTCAGGAGGACGCAACTTGGAACGTAGGCTTGCCGCAATACTAGTTGCAGATGTTGTGGGCTATTCCAAGCAGATGGCAAAAGATGAGATTGGAACTCTTTCTGAGCTATCCCGTCTCATCAAAGAGCTTATAGATCCACTGATTGCATCTCACAACGGCCGCATCGTGAAACTGATGGGTGATGGCGTTTTGGCAGAATTCGCTAGTGCAGTCGACGCCGTTGATTGTGCGATCGAGTGGCAGAATCAACTGTTGAATGAGGGGAGCATTCGCTTCCGAATTGGCATCAACCTAGGCGACATTATCTTTCAAGGCGACGATATCTTCGGCACTGGTGTGAACATAGCAGCACGCCTAGAAACACTCGCTGACCCTGGTGGCATTTGTGTTTCCGACGATGTCTTTCGACAAGCAAATGGCAAGACCGGAGCCTCGTTTGAAGATATTGGCGAACAAACATTAAAGAACATTGATGAACCTGTCCGAACTTATCGAGTGGTTCAAGAACAACAGGAGTACCAATCGGTTCGAGACACGGAAAGTTTTGGGAATGTAGGTAAGCCAACTATCGCCATTCTACCTTTCGACAACATGTCAGGTGATTCTGATCAGGAGTATTTTTCCGATGGTATCTCGGAAGATATCATAACTGAACTGTCTAGATTTTCGGAACTGTTTGTCATTGCTCGTAATTCTTCTTTTGCCTTCAAGGGACAAAAGATCAGCGCTAAAGAACTAGCAGGAAAACTCGGGGTTCACTATCTAGTCGAGGGCAGTGTTCGCAAATCTGGGAAGCGCGTGCGAGTTACTGCACAGTTGATTGATGCTGTGAATGACTCTCATTTATGGGCTGATCGGTTCGACAGAGAACTGGAAGACGTTTTCGAAGTACAGGATGATGTTGTTCGAGCGATTGTTGGTGTGTTACCGGGGCGATTGGCTGAAGCAGGCGGCAATCGTATCAGACGAAAGCCAGCTGCAAACATGACAGCCTATGACTATTTTCTTCGCGGAAATCACGCTCTCGCTAACAGAGGCTCACAAATCAAAACTGCCATTGGACACTACAAAAGTGCCATCAAACTGGATGAAGATTTCGCAGCTGCTTACGCGTCTATCAGCATAGCGGAAGGCATGTCAGTGTGGGACCTTTCAACCTACGACGATGATCCCCTGAGCAGAGCCTATGATGCTGGTTTACGCGCTTTAGAGCTTGATCCCAGCGATTATCGCTCACATGCAGCTTATGGTGAAACAACACGGCAGTTGGGCCAGCATTCGTTTGCAAGGGATCACCTCAACCGAGCGATGAAACTCAATCCAAATAGCGCGCAAGTACTTGGTTATTGGGCCATGTTACAGGCCTACACAGGCGACCCAGAAGGAGCTATTAAAACTTACAATCGCGCGGTGTATCTTGATCCCTTCAGTCAGGACAATCTTCGCAAAGAAATCCCGGCTGAATCTTACTACAATATGCGTGAGTACCAAAAGTCGATTGATGTGCTTACATCAATGCTGAAATTGCCAATTTTTTATGCGCATCAACAGATTGCGATTGCCTATGCTCAACTCGGTAATATGGATGAGAGCATGCGGCACATGGAATTGTACCGAGCCAAGTTGCCGGACTTTTATGATGAGATGCTTTTGTATGAAAGCCACATAAGACTTTGCGCTCTTGATGAAGATCGAGAGCACTGGCGACAAGGTTATCGCCTGATTGGCTTGGACGTCTAAAGGAGAACTTCTGCCGCGAAGACTGTTGTGACAGCACGATCACCGTTTTCTAAGGCGATCCAAGCCTAACAAGACCAAGCCAGTCAAAAGCCCCCAAAAGGCAGAAGAGATTGCAAACAGTTCTATACCTGAAAGCGTCACAGACAATGTAGCAATCGCCGCGAACTGACTAGGCTTGTGTGACAGCGCGTTACTCGCAGCACCGGTCAGCGGCCCGAGTAGCGCTAATCCGGCAATTGCAGCGATGAGTGCTGATGGCATAGCGGCGAACAAAGCCACGAGCGAAGCGCCAAAGAATGCAAAGAGAAAGTTGAAGCCAGCATAGATCGGGCCAACTTTCCAACGAAGATCTTTGTCTGGGTGTGTGTCAGAGCCCGTACAGATGGAGGCTGTGATGGCCGAGAGGTTACAGGTATGGGCGCCGAACAAGGCTGTAACCGCTGAAACCAGCCCTGTTGAAGACAAAGCAGATTTCGTGGAAACTTCATACCCGTCATTCTTCATGACAGCTACACCAGCGATATTCTGGGCTGTCATTGTGACGATGAATAAGGGAATGCCTAACCCAATCATTGAATTCCAATCGAAAACCGGCTTGATGAAAGTTAGGGAAGACATCTCCAACATTCCATTTAGGGGCTGGCTCACTCCCAACATTAGACTTAAGCCGAGGCCAACCGCTAGTGCCAGGACAACGGCCATTGAGGGGGTGAAAAGACGGCTAGCAAAGAAAACGACTACGACAACTGCAATTAGCACTGGCTGGGCTGCAAAGGCGGGAAACAGACCAAGAACCAACTTCATGAGCACACCAGCGAGCATAGCAGCAGCAACTGGAGTAGGGATCGCGTTGATCAAGCGCTCAATTGGCTTCACGAATGCTGTGATGAAGATCAAAGCTGCCGTGCAAATGAATGTGCCAACTGCTATCTCCATTGAAGGCGTTGCACTTGCAGAGGCAATTAGTACGGCACCAGGCGTAGACCAAGCTGTGATGATCGGGAGTTTATGTCGAAGTGATAAGTAGAGTGCTGTGACGCCCGTTGCTATGTAGGAGGCCGTGATCCAAGACGTTGTTTCGGCAGGGCTTGCATTTAGAGCTTCTGCCGCTGCTAAAAGAATGGCGAAACTTCCACCGAAACCAACGATGGTCGCAACAAAAGCCGATGTGAACAAAGAAAGGCGCATGGAAGTTATTCCGGTCCAGCGAGAGCAACCTTGGCAGCGTTCCAGGCATCTTGCATCTCTTCCGGAGTCGCATTTTCGACTTCACCTATCAAGGATTCCAAATGTTTGAACCGTTTTTCGAATTTCCTGTTCCCAGACCTTAAGGCAACCTCGGGATCAACATTCAGTTTTCTTGCTAAGTTAACAACTGTGAACAACAGATCACCAATTTCATCCTCTGTACGATCTGATAAATTGCTTGAGTTTTTCGCAATTTCTTCTTCTATTTCAGCTACTTCTTCGTCGATCTTAAGAAAGACGCCGTCAACATCAGGCCAATCAAAACCAGCTCGTACAGCACGCTTGCTGAGTTTCTCGGCACGCATCAGAGCCGGAAGGTTCTGTGCGACTCCATCGAGTCGCGAAACGGAGTCGTTTCCATGAATTTTTGCTTTAGCCGCTCGCTCTTCTGCTTTCTTTTGTTCCCAGGCAAGGGTTTGAGAGGCTGAGTCTCGTTCGCCGGCTTCGCCAAACACATGCGGGTGTCGATCAATCATTTTCAGTGCGATATGATCTGTAACATCTTGAAAAGTAAAGAGATTGTTCTCCTTTGCGATTTGGCTGTGATAGACCACTTGGAGAAGGAGATCGCCGAGTTCTTCTTTCAAAGAACCATAATCTTTGTTTTGAATGGCTTCTTCAACCTCATAGGCTTCTTCGATGGTATAGGGAGCAATTGTTTCAAACGTTTGCTCCAGGTCCCATGGACAACCGCCATTGGGATCACGAAGGGCAGCCATAACTTCCAGAAGACGGTCCATTAAAGAAAACTCGCTAACGAATTGATATCTTGGGCTTTATAGCTGTTGTTAAAGCGGAGAGTAATGCCAAAAATTGAAATTAGGGGCTGTACAACAGAGAAACTACTTTAGTTTCGATCTTAGGGACGCAGAAACAAGAATGATGTTCTATGGCTATAAATGGCGCATAATATATATTATGGAAAATGCACTAATAAATTAGAATAACCTTAAAGCTTCTTTTTCAGCCAATAGTATAGCTCGTTGATGAGCTATAGGATCCAGCTGCACTGTCAAACCAATGACAGTTTCTCCGTCGTTCCGTTCAAGCACTGTTCCATGGTCATAAAACCAAGAAAGGCTTTTGCCGTCTTCGTAGGGCAGATCGATCTGGAGAACCTGGTCTCTCCCAGACAAAATTTTCTCGATGAGCTGAACGACAAACGAAACACCTGTGCCTTCTTCCGCGGAGATTAGTGCCGTGTTTGTTGAGCGGCCCTGTCTGTCGGTCAGGTCTTCCAAGTCTTCTCCTGAAAGAAGGTCCATTTTGTTCCAGGCGGAAATTAATGGTGGAACTTTGTCACTGTCATTTATTACTTCATCGTCGTCAAGTTCCCAGAGGTCTGAAATGACTGCATCAACATCTCTTTGTTCTTCCGCGTGGAATTCTGACGAGATATCGCTAACATGCACAAGAACATCGGCTTGAAGAACTTCTTCTAACGTTGCTCGAAAGGCATCGACAAGCTCATGGGGCAGATCAGAGACAAACCCAACTGTATCCGACAGGATTACCTTCTTGCCACCTGGGAGCTGCAGCAATTTCATTGAAGGATCGAGAGTAGCAAAGAGCATATCTTTTACGAACACCCCTGCTCCGGTCAGTCTATTAAAGAGACTCGACTTGCCAGCATTTGTATATCCAACAAGCGAAACGATCGGATAAGGAACACGCTTCCTCGCACTTCTTTGGAGATCCCTTGTGCGACGAACTTTCTCTAAGTCCCGTTTTAGCCGAACAATCCGTTCGCTAATAAGTCGACGGTCAATTTCAAGTTGGCTTTCACCCGGGCCGCCAATGAACCCCAGTCCACCTCTTTGTCGTTCGAGGTGTGTCCAGGACCGAACCAGCCGCGACCGTTGATAAGTCAAGGCCGCGAGTTCGACTTGTAAAGTTCCTTCTTTCGTCGCAGCGCGTGCGCCGAAAATCTCAAGAATTAGGCCCGTTCGATCTATGACTTTGGTGTGTAACTTCTTTTCGAGGTTTCGTTGCTGGATTGGTGTCAGGCTGTGGTTAACAACCACAAGTTCGACCTCATGCAATTCAATAACACTGGCGATTTGCTCAATGTGACCAGATCCAATCAGCGTGGCAGGTTTTGGGTTAGATATTGTGAAAACTTGAGCGAAAACTAATTCTAGCTCAATCGCCTCACAAAGACTGACTGCCTCTGCAAGTTGCGCTTCGGCACTCCTGGTCTGTTTGGCTTTTCGGCCGTTACTGGAATGATTCAGGGGTCGTTTAATTTCTGGGTGCAACACAAGAGCAACCCGTTGACCAGTGCCAACGGGGTTGGTTTCAGATTGACCCAAAGACTTATTTTTTTGGCGACTAGTGCTCGACAATAAAAGAACCTAAGCGGTTTCTCCGCTCTCTTCAAAGAGGTTGATCGGTCCGGACGGCATGATAGTAGAGATTGCATGCTTGTAAACAAGCTGTGCATGAGCATCGCGCCTTAACAGGAGCGAAAAGTTATCAAACCAAGAAACGATTCCTTGCAATTTAACGCCATTTACCAAAAACACGGTTACTGGCATCTTATTTTTGCGGATGTGGTTAAGAAATACATCCTGCACATTTTGTGATTTATCTGCTGCCATTGCAGTCCCTCAGGCAGTTATTATTTTAAAATTGGTTTCCGCCCGCCTCGCTCCAACCTCGGCAGGTAGACAACGAATCTATTATTGTACTTTCCATCAAACTTATCAAGCGATCCTTTGCTTGTGCACAGAATTTGATAAACTTTTATCATTTAGTTTAGGTGTTTGACTAAAAATGGGCAATTAGAAGAATTCAAGACTAACAGTGAACAGCTTTTCGA
>CAJQQJ010000287.1 GCA_905480445.1 uncultured Alphaproteobacteria bacterium
GTCAAGCGCATGAAGTGCTGGATGATCAAGATCGCTGGTGGTCACAAAAAGTTCGGGTTGGCTGACGAAAGGTTTCTGCATGACAAAAGTTACCAAATATTCCAGCCTATGGGAATCCTCTAGTTATGCTGAGGTCTCAACTAGTCAGAAAACCCTATCGGGCAAGGAAAAACCGGCTCAAAAAAAATTCTGAACCGGTCTTTACAAATCTTGAGAGGGCTAAAGTTTAGCCGCCGTATGGACCTTGCAGTCCAAGTTTTTCCATCATGTTTGCATAGATGTTTGAATTGAGAATTAGCTGATCACCATAGCGGGCGATGATTTCTTGTTGACGGTCTGGATCATTGGTTGATGCCAATGCCGCCCAAATCGCAGCTGCTGTTTCAACAGAACTACGGAGTTCAGCCACAGAAGCAGCATCACCCAAAGCAGAACCAAGTGCGTTTGGCGTAACTTTGCCAACACCGTTAACAGTCGTCGCGCCAGCATTTGCGTAACCCTCTGGTAAATCACCTTTTAGGTTCATCACAGACTTGTACTGGATAACGTCAAAGATCTGATCAACAGCTTGTTTAGCACCTTCCACACGGGAGTAGTGCTCTGTGTCTGCAGCTGCATGAGGAAGAAGTTCCAACTTACCCGGATGGTTCTTTTCAACAGCGAGATATGGAACCATTGGGCCAGATAGCTCGCCAGTTTCAGCGTTCTTGAACAGATCAGCGTCAATCGCAGCATAGCGAACTTTACCTGAAGCAAGTGCTTTATCAAGCGCACCGCAATCAATCACTTCACCACGGTCGTAGTTAACGATGATTGCACCGTCATTGAGTTGGTTCAAGACTTCCTCGTTCACCAAGTTAGCGTTGGCGAAAACACCATTGTTAACGGGGCCAAGACCCGTGTGTGGTGAAAGAACATCCGCGCCCTTCGCAGCTTCAGCAGCTGTAGCCGCGTAGTTGAAACCTTCTGACTCGATCCATTTTTGATGCGCCGGGCGGGCGTAGATTGTCACATTCATACCAAATGACTTGGCAATTTTTGCCAGCTCGCGACCAATGTTGCCATAACCGATAACTGCAAGCTTCTTGCCTTCGAGCTTCGTTGTTGGGTATTCGCAGAGGTTTTTGCCTGTGTCAAAGTCACCAGCACAAACAAGGTCGTGCATCTTGTGAACGTCGAGGTCAGGACAAACTTTCAGAAGACCCTTCATAGCCATCTGTGCAGTTGCACGGCTGTTAAAGCTTGGTGTGTTCATTAATGGCGCAACACCACCATCACCGTTCCCACCGCCCCAAGAAGCAGAACCCATGTTACCAGTGCCTGCCCCGATACGCACGCCACCACAGTTGAAGACTGACTCTTCTGGTAGGAATGTCGCCGCTACGATTGTCGCGTCGTATTGCCCTTGGTCAGTAATCGGCAGCAACTCATCGCGTGTGCTGAGGCTTGGTTCGTAGAAGAAATGAACGCCAGGAGCAAGATCGCCGCCGTCATGTGCGCCTTCATGGAAAACACCGCCTTTAGCAGCAACGTGCGCCTTAACGTCTGAATGGTCAGGATTGCCATTGGCGTCGAACTGGAGTCCGACAAGATCAGCGACAAGAACTTTGTAAGCTTTACTTGCGTCATCCATACTAGCACGGCTGCCTGCGGAAGAAGCGGAGACTTCGAATGTCTCACCTTGTGCAACAAGATCTTCTTCCAAAACAACCACTTTTGCTCGAAGATAAGCGTACTCGAGGTTATCGAGAAGTGCGGTAATATCATCGACTGGACGAATACCACCCATCCACGCGCGGTAATCACCAGGTGTGCCTGGGAACGCGTTAACATAACGAGCCACATCAAGGCCCGGCTCGCGGTCACCATTAGGGTGAGTCAGACCTTCGTAAGCCAACAGTTGCTTTGAACGGGCAATGATACGATCGTGAACAGCGCGGTCAGTAATGTCAGGATCGTTTACACGAAGCAACGTCACTGCTGCGCCACGTCTGTCGGGCTCTGCTACACCAAGCTCAAGAAGTGGGTGCGCAGCAATCCAATCGTTGATCGCTGTGCGGTTCTGGATCGACCGTTCGTTTAGGACAGATACTGAGCCAATGATACGTTCTGCGCGCAACAAACCGAATGTTGTCTCCGCGAATGCCAGCGTAGAATAGGTATTGATAATACCACCAAGCATCTTGTCTTCAGCCGGATCGTATATTGGGCCGAGGTTAACAGTGGATTTGCTCGACAAAGGCCGCTTTGGGTCGGTTGGAACAGCCATCTTTAACTGACGCGGAATAGCCCAGGCTGGATTAGCAACATTCTCGTCGATCATTTCCATGACTTGCGGCGTGCAAGAAATCACAAAGTAACCAGAAATACCGCCAATAGCCTTCTGGAACGGCATAAACATGCAACACTTATCAAGAACATTGCGCACAATTTTCTCACCCCAAGGCATCGCACCGAGCATGGAAGTGCTGTCGATTACCGCGTGGTGGTTTTGTGGATCGCGATCGATCCAATCGAGCAAATTGGAAATATCTTCTACTGTATAGGTTGTAGCCCCTGTTGTTTCGTGTCCAACGCCAACGAAGAGCTTAATACCCATTTCAACCAGTTTGTCAGCTGAAGGGATTGAACCTTCTGCGTCTGTGAAATGAACACGGTTAACGTCACCGTTGGCGGCGTACTTGTGCATCTCAACGATTTGTGAACCCCAAGACTGACGGAAGAAACCGCCGGCCATCGCTGCTTCGCTTTCAGGTGCAGGTGTATCAACAAAGACATGCTGTTCAGGATTGTTGGCATTGACCATGTGCAAGACACAAACAGTGAAGCCAGAGTGACCGCCGCCTAGGCCAACAGCCATTTTGTTCTTCTTTGGAAATTCAAAATAGCGGTGGATTTCACGCATCATGTCGCCGAGGATGGCGTCTGCTGGATAACCGCGATGCATAGAGCGACCAATTTCTGCGGCAGTAAATGGCCCTAGGTCTTCACCAGCGTCGCTAACTTTACGGTAAGTCTTTTCAAGCCAGGCCTCAAATTCAAACTTCAGGAGGCGGGATTCAGCTTCGTCAGCTGTCAAGTCAGTGATTGGTCCAACCCCGAAGAACTGGTTAGTCGTTCTTGCTGGTGGTCCACCCGCTGTCGCGCTTATCACTTTATCCCGTTGCGCCATTAGTTCCTGAACTGTCGCCATGCTATTAATCCTTGCTCAAAAAAAAAGGACAAGAGCTCAATCAACTCATCATCCTTATGTCAATTTTATGCGGAACGGGGGAAAGTGCGTATATCCAGTCAATGAACCCCATTTTCCGACCGCCGGATCATAGAAAAATCGAAAGTTTGGGCGAAACTAAAAACGGCTCTTAGTAGTCTGGTTACGTCGCCTTGGACTCGTTGTCCTCACAGAGTTCTTCAATCTAGTTTATTTTGAAGATTTTCTTGATTTTGCGAAGAGGATTGCTTTTTGAGCGCGACTTCTTTTTTGAACTTTTCGAGGCAGTGACATTACATTTCTTAGGGTCTTCGCCTTGCAATTGTTCAAGCAGTTTTTGTGAGAAGCCACGAGCCCAATTCGGGCCACCAGAGTTACGATAGCCGCGTAGCGCATTCTGAGTTTTCTTGCCCGCTACGCCATCAGGTGTCCCAGTCGGACAACCAATTCTATTTAGCTCGGTTTGAATTGCTTTAACGAGTTCTTTACCTTTGAGAGGCACACTTGAACCTAAAGTCCCTGTTTCTTGCTCATTCTTAACAGCGTCTTTCCAAAGGTTGGCGACTTTAGTACTAGAGTCTACTGGAACGGTGTTGTCAACTTGAGTGTCCTTGACCGGTTCTACGGCCTTGTCTGCGACCGGTTCGTTGCTTGCGTCTACTGATGCTACTTCCTGTGTTTTGTTTTGTTCACTTACTAGTTTTTGACGATATAAAACCGCCAACTTCGCGAATTTACCATCAGGAAACTCCTCGAGGAACAAGTCAAATAGAGCAACATCTTGGCTCTCTCTCACTGATTCCCAGTAAGAAATCTCAAGATCCTGTTCCTGGGAACCACTGTCTGTTACAACTTCAGTCGTCGCGGGAAGACTAGCAACTGTCGTAACTTCAGCAGGCTACAAATAAAATTCAGTAGGCAATCGAATGAGCAATTCCGGGTTCTGAGTACCATTGGATTTTTCGATAACATCGCCGCTAACTTTCCTAAACAAGCGTCCGATTTCCAATCCAAGTTCTTCCAGGTAAGACAATAGACTGGTTGTATAGGGACTATTTCCATTCTCTCCGTCTGCTGCGACTTCACCAGAGGCAGCGGCATAAGCAAAAACGACACCATTTTTATCTGTTTCAATCGGAGCCAAGCCGCGACCAATCAAAGCAGATCGTGAGTCACCAAGAGATTTCTTTAGTTTGTCAGACAGAGGATTGTTACGACAGGCATCCAAGACTGTT
>CAJQQJ010000288.1 GCA_905480445.1 uncultured Alphaproteobacteria bacterium
TGGCTGACGAAAGGTTTCTGCATGACAAAAGTTACCAAATATTCCAGCCTATGGGAATCCTCTAGTTATGCTGAGGTCTCAAACCCTTAGTCTTTGTTTTCGTTTAGTGCTTTTAGCTCAAATCACCGCAAGCTGTTTGAATGCGGATACAGGCAGCTTCCAAGGCTTCATTGCTGGTCGCATAGGAAATACGGAAGTGTGGGCTCAGGCCAAATGCTTCGCCCTGAACTGCTGCCACCAAGTGATCTTCCAAAAGATAAGCTACGAAATCACTGTCACTTTCGATGATTTTTCCAGACGGTGTCTTCTTACCAATGCAACCGGCCACTGAAGGGTAGACATAGAAAGCGCCTTCAGGTGATTTACAATCGATGCCTTTAGCTTGGTTCAGCATAGAGACGACCATGTCGCGACGCTCAACGAACTTTTCATTGTGCTTGGCGATGAAATCTTGAGGACCGTTCAAGGCTTCAACCGCTGCTGCTTGAGAGACAGAAGAAGGGTTGGATGTGCTTTGGCTTTGGACTTTGCCCATGGCTTTGATTAGGTCAACTGGGCCGCCAGCATAGCCAATCCGCCATCCTGTCATGCAGTAGGTTTTTGACACACCGTTGATGGTCAAAGTGCGATCTGCGATCGCTGGCTCAACCTCTGCCGGTGTAACAAATTTAAAGTTATCATAAACAAGATGTTCATACATATCATCGGTCATAACCCAGACATGAGGATGCTTGATGAGGACATCAGTCAAAGCTTTCATGTCTTCGTGCGAGTAGGCCGCACCCGTTGGGTTTGATGGAGAGTTCATCAACAACCATTTGGTCTTTGGTGTGATTGCGGCTTCCAGCTGCTCAGCCGTCAGTTTGAAATTACTCTCAGGGCCACAAGGCACTGTGACTGGCTCACCGCCAGCCAACAAAACCATGTCAGGGTAGGAAACCCAATAAGGCGCTGGGATGATAACTTCGTCACCTGGATCAAGTGTTGCGACGAAGGCGTTGTAAATCACTTGCTTGCCGCCAGTACCAACAGTGATGTTCCCGGCTGTGTAATCAAGATTATTGTCGCGCTTGAACTTGTCGACGATGGCGGCCTTGAGCGTTGGCGTGCCATCAACGGCTGTGTAGCGCGTATCACCAGCGTCTATTGCTGCTTTGGCAGCATTGCGGATATTGAGCGGCGTGTCAAAATCAGGCTCTCCGGCACCAAGGCCGATGACGTCTTTGCCAGCAGCTTTTAACTCACGGGCTTTATTGGTGACGGCGATAGTAGGAGAAGGTTTGATACGAGATAGGCTCTTCGCGATGATAGACATTGATTTGTTTCTTGCATGAAAAAGGGGTTCGGGCCTCTCCGTCGGCCCGCGAGACAGGGTCTTATAGAGCCATTCTATTAAAGGGTTCAAGGGCGACCAAGAAAAAGGCGATG
Source organism: uncultured Alphaproteobacteria bacterium (assembly GCA_905480445.1). GTDB lineage: Bacteria > Pseudomonadota > Alphaproteobacteria > UBA7985 > CAJQQZ01 > CAJQQZ01. The sequence continues at coordinate 1,429 of CAJQQJ010000288.1, forward strand.
TTCAACACTTGTTTTTGCTTGGTGTCTTGGCTCAGAACACCTTAATCTTCGGCTGAAGAGTTACAGGAGTGTGACAATGGCCAAAAAACCAAACATCGTTTTGATCTTCGTCGACAATCAACCCGCAAAGATGTTGGGTTGCGCCGGCAATGATGAGGTACATACGCCCAATCTTGACAAGTTGGCATCAGAAGGGGTCCGGTTTTCAGAAGCTTTTTGTCCTAATGCCATGTGTTCGCCTTGTAGAGCATCTGTTTTAACCGGTTTGATGCCGTCGCAGCATGGCATTCATACTTGGTTGGATGACGAGGCGATTGCTTCTTGGCCTGAAAACTGGAACGCTATCGAAGAATTCGAAACCCTTCCTGAGCTCTTGAGCGATGCTTCCTATGACACTGCTTTGGTGGGAAAGTATCATTTAGGGATGGCTGAAGAGCCCCAAAACGGCTTCAAGCATTGGGTGACCATGCAGATTGGCCACGTCTTGTCTTTCTATGACAATAAAATGATCGAGAATGGCAAGCGGTTTACTCATCCTGGTCACTCGGTAGAATTTTTCACCGAAAAAGCAGTGGATTTTATCACAGCTCACAATGACGCTGAGAATGATCCCTATTTCCTCTTTTTGACCTATCCAGCACCTTACGGCCATTGGCCGTCAATCCAAGGGGAACCAACAAACCATTTCAAAGATCAATATAAAGACACTGCCTTTCATTCGGTACCGAGAGAAGCTGTCAGCAAGGAGTTGGTTGATTGGATTTTGTTGCGCCACAAGAAGGCCTACGTGGAGGAATTTGAGTTCTATTCCGATTTACTACGTGTTCCCAACGATCTGCCGACCCTTAGAAATTACTATTCCCAAATGAGTATGGTGGATGAAGGCGTTGGCAAAGTGTTGAGCGCGATAGATCAATCAAGCCAGGGAGACAACACGCTTGTCATCTATACATCTGATCACGGCATGTCTTTGGGTGAACATGGTTTTTGGGGCCACGGCGAAGACACTTGGCCATCGAATACGCACCGCGAGGCGAACAATATTCCCTTAATTGTTCGCCCGCCAACTTCGACCCAGTCTGGCCAAGTTCGCGAAAGTTTGGTTCATACAACAGATATTTTTGCGACGGTCCTAGATTACGCTGGTCTCGAACAGCCCGCCGAACACCCCAGCCCTGCAAAAAGTCTTAAGCCGTTGATTGAGGGGAATTCGCTTGATTGGGAGAATTGCCTTTTCATAGAGCAGGAAGAGACAAGATCCGTCCGAACCAAAAACTGGCTGTTCATGAAAAGATTTGGACCGACTGACTACGCTCTCAAGAATTCTTTGTACGATTTACGCAATGACCCAGATGAACGAATAGACCTTGCTGAAAGTAAGCAACACACGGAAATTGCTGAAGAGCTTTCTCAGAAGATCGATGAATTTTTCGCTGTGCATTCAAACCCACGCTGGAACTTGTGGCAGGGGGGCTCAGTTAAGTCGAACTCGACCCGGCCCTTTTTCTGGCAAGACATTTGGGGCGAAGATTGGACTCCATCTTACTGAACCCCTAAAGGAGGACTAAATGAAACAAGCTGATTGGTATTTCGACTTCATCTCGCCCTTTGCTTACCTTCAATTCACAAGACTGAAGGAATTCGAAGGTGAGCTGGAGATCACTCCGATCCCAATCGTGTTTGGAGTACTGCTGAAACATTGGGGGCAGCTGGGTCCGGCTGAAATTGAACCCAAACGAGCCTTCACTTACCGTATGACACAATGGCAAGCTGACCGAGCTGGTATTCCTTTTAAAATGCCGCCGATGCACCCCTTTAATCCCTTGCCAGCCCTTAGACTTTGTCTGGCAGCTGGCGTATCAACAGAGAATATTGCGGCTGTTTGGGATGTGATTTTTGGACAAGGTCTGCAGGCCGATGCGCCGGAAGCCGTGATGGCTATGGCGTCGGCTTTAGGCATCGATGATCCTCAGGTGGCGATGGCAGATGAGACTGTCAAAAGTCAGTTGCGCAGGAACACAGAGAAAGCTGTGGCGAACAAGATTTATGGCGTGCCGACCTTCCTTATCGATGGTGAATCTTTTTGGGGTGTCGATGCCACTGACATGGTGAAGGATTACTTGAGCAATCCAGGATTGTTTGAAACAACAGAAATGCAGCGCATCTCCAACATGCCAATGGGCATAAGTCGGAAATGACACTGCACTAGGGGTGGTGATTATCGACTCGCTGCCTTGAGCGACTTCTTATGCAGAATCAAGATAACCAGTAAGATTATCGGAAAGACGAGCTCGACTGCGATTGGAACATAGAATTGCGGTAATGGACCGAACTCCGCAAAAGCCAAGAGCCTAACAATGCCACCGAGAAAAATGGCTTCGAGACCAAGTTGAACGAGATCTAGTTTGGTGTGAATAAAAATCGTTCCGACCAAAAGACCAAGCCCGACAATGAGCCAGATCGCTGCCAAAAACCGGAAGTCATTGTCGAAAGCTGGGAGTACGCCTGCGTTGGCGACGGCGACAGCCGCTTCGCCAAGTTTACCGCTGGCCCCTTGGTAGATCATTTTGGCACCGGTAATCAGTGCGATAAGACCGAACAGGCCGCTACCGATGCGCAAAACAGTAAGTTTGATGTTCATAAAGAAAAGTCCTTGAAAAGAAGTGGAATGCGAGATGTCGGTGATGAAGAGCGACTTTCGTTGATCAAACTCTGGTTAACCACTCAGCCAGCGCCTGGCCGATCTCGTCAGAGTAGTCTTCTTGTAAGAAATGATGCCCCTTGCCGAGATAGATACTTTCCAGGTTTGGCAGCGTTTGTTTCAACATTTCGGCCAGCTGCATTGGAATGATTGCACCGGGGTCAACGTGGAACATCAGCTTTGGAATTTCTGCTGTAAGCAACCATTCGCTGTTCGCCTTCACAATTTCGTGGACGTCGGCTGGTTCTCCTCCAACAGGGATTTCACGTGGCCATTTAAGCACTGGCTTACGGCTTTCAGGAGTTGGGAAAGGTCGCCTGTATTCTGCCATCACTTCGTCTGAAAGGGGTTGATTCGCTCCTTGCTGGCCCAAGAAAACATCGATGAAGAAGTTTTTGTTCAAGATCATCTCTTCACCCACACCAGGTGTTTTGATGCCTCTCAAGAAATCTTCGAAGGGGCCGAGAGCCTCGTAGGATGGGATTGGATGAAAGGGCGGTGCCATGGCTTCCATGAAGGCAATGGCTGAAACACGTTCCGGTCTGGTCCGTGCATAATGCCAGCCCGTGGCCGAGCCCCAATCATGGATCACTAAGACTGCATCTTCCAAGTCTAGCTCGTCCAAAAGCGCATGGAGGTGGTCAGCCTGATCAGCGTAAGAATAATCGATATCTGGTTGCTCACTGTCACCGAAACCGATGAGGTCAGGCGCAATCGCACGATGAGTCCCACTCACGTGTGGAATTATATTGCGCCACAAAAAAGAGGAGGTTGGATTACCGTGAAGAAAGACGACAGGTCTGCCGCTGCCTTGATCAACGTAAGCCATCTTATGGCCCAAGATGTTGCGGTATGACTTAGCCATCGGCTTGTCGGTCGCGAGAGCAGTGAAAGTCGGTATGCTTGAAAGGGCTGTCGCTGCAGCTGTGGTTTGAAGGAAAGTTCTACGTAGCATTGACGTCTCCGTTGATGATGAGCTTGCATCAAAGCTATGGATAAAAAATGATCCACGAAACTTTCAATCTGACCCATGATGGGTTATTATTGAGCCACGTGAAATTTGTTTTTTGAGCTAATAGGGATTGATGAACACATTAGACTGGGAACAAATGCCCTACTTCTTGGCCATAGCGAGATCAGGGAGTTTACGTGCCGCTGCTGAGCAGTTATCCGCAACGCATGGTACTGTGAATCGCCATCTTGTCGCTCTCGAAGCTGCTTATGGTGTTCAATTGTTTCGACGCTCAAGAAGCGGGTTAGAGCTAACAGCGGCGGGTGAGGCTTTGCTTCCAATTGCTGAAGAAGCTGAAACTCTGTTTTTGGGAGCCCGTCGCCGGCTCCAGGGATTAGATCGCCAAGAGACAGGTGTTGTTCGGTTTTCACTTACCGGCACTATGGCTTATGAAATTGTTTCACCAATTCTAGTCAAGTTTATTGAGACCTTTCCAGAGATTGATTTGGAAGTCGTTGTTAGTGATCGCTTTGAGGATATCAACCGGTTCGAGACTGATGTCTCATTGCGGTTTGCGCATACAGTTACCGAAGACGTCGTCGCTAGAAAACTTTTCCCAATGGCCTTAGTTCCACTCGCCAGTCAATCATACTTGGACCGCTATTGGAGCGACGCCGGGAAGCAAGGAGAGGGGCTGCATTGGATCGGTTGGGATGAAATCAATCGCAGTCCAGATTGGCTGAGCAACAGCGTTTTTCCACGCGCCGAAGTTAGACATGCCTCCACCGATCATGTCTTTCAGCTTTCGCTCACACGCCGTGGGTTTGGCATGATCAGTACATCAGTCTACTTTGAAGATCTTTATCCCGAGCTGGTTCGTCTGCCTGGCACGAAGCCAGCGCTGGAGCGGTCACTTTGGATCTTGTTGCATTCGGACTTAAGGCGTACCACGAGAGTCCGTCGCTTCGTCGACTTCCTCGCTGAGGAGCTGATTAAGTTGAAGCCAAAGCTACAGGGGGATTACCTTTAGCTGGCTAATATTCCCGGCAGGTTCTCCAAGCACTTAGCCCACCCGTTGCCAACATTACCCTGGGCCTCTCCTGATTGGATGCCCTCGTGTTTGATGTTTATGCGGGTTTGTTCGCCTGCCGAGGCTTCAAAATCAACAGTGACTTTGGAAAAGGATGTTGCTTCTTGAGTACCATCAGCTTTTTCGATCAAATAGCTCCAGGTGAAGACAAGACGCTCGTTACGGCTGATTTCAAGATAGTGACCTGTGAAAGCTGTTGTTTGTTCTTGGTCACGGCTCAAAACAAACTTCCAGGCTCCACCGACTTTCAGATCGATTTCGGCTTCCTGGACTGCGCCGGGCTGATAGCCAAACCAGACCTTGATTTGATCGGGTTCAGTCCATGCATTGAACACGCGAGAAAGTGGGGCATCAAAAACGCGGTCCATTAGAATGGGCTTGGTCGCTTCGCTAGGTGGAATATAATTCATGACAACTTCTCTGGTGACTTTTCAGTGAGATGGTCTGCGAGAGAGGACATTTGTGTTTCCCAGAAGGACTGATAGAAGCCAAGCCAATCAAATGCTTGTTTCATCGTTGATGTCTGCAATCGGCAGTGCCTGGTGCGGCCTCTTTTTTCGACAACGACGATGCCAGCCGCCGACAAGGCCTGAACATGCTTGGTCACAGCCGTCTGAGAAATGTCAAAAGGCTCTGCTAACTTGCTGAGTGCCGTTTCACCTTGTGCCAAACGAGCAACAATCGCTCTGCGCTTAGGATCGGCTAGGGCCGAGAATGTCGTGTCTAGTAGCTCTTTTGAACGCATTTCGCTTGCTCAACTGAATGGTTGATTGTTGGTAGCTTTTTGGCAGGGGATAAAATAATAGTCAACCAATTGGTCGACTTTGACGAAACGATGGACAGGAGAACGTCCTGAAATATGGGCCCCAATTGTAAGGCTTTGAAACATCGAAAGGAACAAGGATGAAACTCCACATTTTCCCAGAGTCGCCGAATGCACGTAAAGCAGTCATGATCAATGAAGAACTCGCCTTAGGAGCGGAAGTGGTTGTTGTCGACCTTCCAAACGGCGCTCACAAACAGGCTGAGTTTCTCGCTCTTAACCCGAATGGCAAAATTCCGACGTTGGAGTTGGATGACTGTTCCTCTCTTTGGGAATCAAATGCTGTGATTAATCGCATGGCAACAGAGGTTGATACTTCTCTATGGCCAAAATCCAATGCACGTTACGAGATTATGCAGTGGCAATTTTGGGAGACCGCCCATTGGACACCGGCTTGCTCAAAGTTCATATCAAAGCATATTTTTAACAATGATTCGGTTGATGTTCCAGCGGCAGAAGAAGACTTTAGAAGGTTCGCCGCGGTGTTAGATGGGCATTTGGCCTCTAGAGAATGGTTGGTAGGGGATAGCATGACGACAGCGGATGCTTCTGTTTCTGCCTATCTTTGTTACCGCCAACCTTGTCACTATCCTATGGAAGGTTTTGACGACATCAGTCGGTGGCTAGGTCAGATAGAAAGCCGCCCTTCCTGGAAAGTTGCTAATCTTGTTGGTTAAAACTGAAAAAGTGACTGGCCGGTCAAACCTTTGGTGCTTTATCGAAGTGCCAAAGGCCTAACCGGCCAATTGCTAACTAGAATAAAGCACGGCACTCGGTACCGGGGATGACCCGGTTTGCGACCCAGCGATAGGCTGCCTCGCCAACCCGTAGAGTGTTACTTAAGCGTAGGCTATCCACTCTGGCGTTACCGAGGCATACCCTGTTGCCACTTGTGTTCAATTCAGTCACCCTCGCTGTTAGCCTCATGTTTCCTCGGGCGTTGCGTCGGATTTTTCTCACTAATGTGACGTTGGCATTTATGGCGACGTTACATCCACTAAAACTGATTGAATCAACAGAGTTAACACGCAGTGTTTTACGCCGGTTCAAACGATGGCTGGCTCCGGCAACATCGCGATTGAGGCTGGCGACGATGATCGCACTGTAAGCTGCGCCATCCGAGGCAACACGAGCGCAGTTAATAGATTGTGCTTGAGCGGTTGTGGCAGCAACAGCAAGAGTTGAAGCGAGCAAGCCTGAAGCCAAATAGCGTTTGATGTTTGTTTTTGTCATGATGTTTTTCTTTCCATTCTAGTTTCATTAAAGCCCCGTTAGTGGAGCGAGATTGAAGCTATCAAAAAAGAATGAACTAAGACTGAACTGGAACTGAAGGCCTTATGAACGATTGCTAAAATTCAAGAGATTCTAGGCGGGTTGTTTCACTGCGAAGGTGGTTCAGTTTTTCAGTTCAACAGGCTGACCATGAGGCGTGGAAAGATAAGCCTTTTCCCATCCTTCTTTTCGCTCTGTGATTTCTGTTGTGGTCAAATGGTCATCGGAGAGCAACAACCTTTCGAGAGCAGAAAGTGCCGCTTTGTAGTAGGTCTCTGAATTGTCAGGCGCACCAGCGGCATCTGCATTTCGGAGCTCAGCCCCAAGGGTAGCAGACCAATCATTAGCTGAAATTTGGGATGAAGAAATCAGGCTTTCAGCCATGGCTAGAACCTGTGCCTGCCAGGCCTCGTCAAAAACGGCATCGCCCTCTTCGGTGACAAAAGGATGGGGCCGGCAGTCCTCAGGCTGGCTCAAGGTATGACTCCCAAAGATCTAAATAGATGACATCATCTGCGTTTTCACAGTCCAACCACAAATCGCCAGCCTTGAAGGCAACGGAGTAGAGGTGTTGGCCCTCTTCAATCCCATGTGCGTTGAGGTCAGGAAAACTATGGGAGCCATGATGGGTGGTTACAGTGCCAGCTTTGCCTCGTACATAGGCGGGCAATCTGGTGTGATGGGATGAGGCTGTCACAGCGGCGACAATAGAGTCGCCAACTGTGAACTTTGGGGCTTTTGTGGTAGCGACCTCAAAGTTTGTGTCGCGTTTTCTATCTTTGGCAACGGCTTCGTCAACGCTGATGGGCGACGGTGCCTTGAAGGCTTCAGATTGACATTTCCCAGAGATCGCTTCCTCCAGTGTAAAGACACCTGAGTCAACGTAGGCCGCTAGTTCCGTCTGTGCCCAAGAATCAAAGTAAGGGCGGGTCAAGTAGTCAACCGGATCTATCGCTTCGCGAACATGGCGCCACCAATCGATAGTCCAATCAGATGAGCCGCTGCATGAGGATATTCCCCACATCCGGCCCTCCCATTCATGCTTAAAAGGAACCTCTGGCTCATCAACATCAATTGCGCCGTAGCCTTGTTTTCCACCGAGATCATGCACTGAATCCATTAGGATGTTCCCTTGCTAGGGCTGAGATCTCTGTCTGTGCCGATCATAGAATTACGAGTCACGAGATCGGCCAGCTGCTCTTCGTTCCAGCCTTCAGTTCCTGAGGGTCGCTCAGGGAGAACCAAATATCTTAGCTCAGCTGTGCTGTCCCAAACATGGACTTTTACTTCGTCAGCCAAAGTAACGCCGAACTCTGCGAGCACACTGCGTGGCTCTCTGACTGCTCGTGATCTGTAGGCCGCCGTTTTGTACCAATTGGGGGCAACGCCCAAAACCGAAAATGGATAACAAGAGCACAAAGTGCAGACGACTAAGTTATGAACAGTGGTGCTGTTCTCGACGGTTTTTAGATGCGCCGTTGCATGACCATGATAGTCTAATTCTTTGATTGCAGACGTGGCATTATCGAGTAGACGTTGCTTGAACGCCGGATCTGTCCAAGCTTTGGCGATGATCTGTGCGCCGCGCTTCGGCCCAATTTCCTCGGAATAAGCTTCAACCCATGCGTCGATGGTCTCCGAGTTGACGAGGCCCTTTTCAACCAGCAAGGATTCAAGGGCTTTCACCCTGAGTGCTGAATCGGAGGGCAGGTGGCTGTGTAGGGCCTGGTGGACCTCTGCGATATTCTTGGTGTCAAAAGTTGCCATGGCTCTGGTCCCAGTTTAGGAGTGGCTTTCAAAGATCAGTATGACAGTTTTAGAGCCAAGCGCCAAGGATAGTTGCTATGATAAAATACAGCTTCACAGATGACTATAGCGAAGGCTGTCACCCTCGAATTCTACAAGCGTTGAGCCAAACCAATCTGGAACAGCAGATGGCCTACGGTGACGATAGCTACTCCGTCGAGGCGAAAGATCTTGTTCGGGGTCTTGTTGGTAACAGTCAAGCAGCAGTGCATCTGGTGGCTGGCGGAACTTTGGCAAACTTGATCACCATTTCTCGTGCTTTGAGGCCCCATGACGCAGTGATATCCGCAGAGACTGGGCACATTGAGATCCGCGAAACTGGTGCGATAGAAGCTGTCGGCCATAAGATTCTCACTGTGCCGACCGAAGACGGTAAGTTGACGTCAGGTCTTATCCAGACAGTGTTGAGCAAAAACGCTCATTTCCCCCATATGGCGCGGCCAAAAATGGTCTACATTTCTAATGCCACCGAGCTGGGCACGCTTTACACAAAGCGAGAACTGACCGCGATCTCAGTGTTCTGCCGCGAAAATGGCCTGTTACTCTTTATGGATGGTGCACGACTGGGGGCGGCATTATCGGCAGCAGGCAATGATTTGAACCTTAAGGACATCTATGAACTGACCGATGTTTTCTGGATTGGCGGCACCAAGGCGGGTGCCTTGATCGGCGAAGCTCTGGTCATTCGCAACAAAGATATCGCCGAAGACTTTGCCTTCTGTATTAAGCAACGCGGAGCTTTATTAGCGAAGGGTCGGCTTTTAGGCATTCAGTTTAGGGAACTGTTTAGAGATGGCTTGTACTTCGATCTGACGAAACGAGCCAACGGATTGGCGGCAAAGATCTCTGAGGCTATCTTGGCCGGTGGTCACAAGTTGGCGGCAAAGACGGAAACCAACCAAGTCTTTCCGATCCTGCCTAATGAACTCATTGAGCAGTTGGGCGATAACTTTCTTTTCTATAATTGGGGTAGTGTCGACGACGGTCATTCAACGCTTCGTCTTGTCACCTCTTGGGCGACAGACGAGGAACAGATTGAGTCCTTCATCCAAGCCTTAAACAACTAAAGTCGGTAGGTAACTAGATTTTATGTTAACAGAGAAGCGTTTAACGATCCCCACGTTGCTGAGAACGTTTTGGCGAAAGATCGGGGTTACCTGGTTTTTAACCTTGATCGAAACGGCGTTGCTCGCACTCATTCCGCTTTTCATAGGCTTTGCGATTGACGGGTTGTTGCGTTCGGAAACAGACGAATTGCTCAATCTAGGCTCAGTTTTAATCGCCTTGGTTATTTTTTCAGTCATCCGTCGGGTCTATGACACCCGAGTGTACGGCACCATTCGTGTAGAACTGGGCCAAGAATTAACAGCTAGATCGAGTGAGCTCCCAGTTTCTAAGCTTAATGCAAGGCTGAACATGGGGCGGGAGTTAGCCAATTTCTTGGAGGAAGAGGTGCCCCAAGTGATGACCTCGGTCGTGCAGTTGGTAATCTCTCTTCTCGTACTTTATTCTTTTCACCCAACACTCTCATTCTTAGCTCTCGGCGCGGCTGTTTCTATGATCTTGATTTATGCAGTGTTTCATCGCCGATTTTACAAACTCAATGCTGACATCAACAAACAAACTGAGAAACAAGTCGGCATTCTCACAGCAAGAAAACCTCGAGGCATTTTTGCTCATTTGACCCGCCTGAGGCGCATCGAAGTCAAACTTTCGGACACTGAATCTCTGGTCTACGGGTTGATTTACGTCCTACTGCTTGGTTTCGTCGTTTTTAACCTTTGGTTTGCTTCAACAGCTATCGAGAACACAGCGGGCACAATCTTTTCGATCGTCAGCTATTCCTGGGAGTTTGTGCAAACGGCTGTGGTTTTGCCAATAACGTTACAGGGCTGGTCCCGTCTGTCTGAGATCACCCAACGAATCAACAGCGCAGAATAAAGCAATGCTCTAGTGATCAATAGAAAAGCCCCGCTCCTCGAACCTCTGTTCGGACGGGGCCTTAAGTGACTTGATAAAAGCCTGTTTCAGCGACCTGTTTACTACAGGTGTATAGGTTTCGGTATAACCGAATATAAGCTAACTAACTTTGTGGGAGATCAGAAAGAAAGGCTAGTTAGCAAACATTTCAATCTGTCCCGTTCCCAGAGGAGGGAACTTACTCCTATTGAGGCGGCTCCATAAAAAAGTCCTCTACTCATTTAATTGCTTAAAGAAACGACCTACTTTGGAAACGATTGATGAAAGTCCAACGAATGTAGTCGTTCTCTATGACTTTAATGTGCGCCGTAATGACGCAGTCCTCAAGTTCGAAAAAGGAAAAAGACTGTTTCCATAATCGATAGGAATTGCGATTTGTCATTTCGCATCACGAAAAACTCAGATTAGAGAGATAAGCATGAACGCCAAATCTTATACCTTTAGCCACGCACTTTGCAGGACGCCGAGCCGTTCAATCATTGATGGACTAAGGGCTGTTGATGTTGGTACGCCGAGTTTGGATTTGTTTCAACAACATCACACTGACTATGTTGCTGCTTTAAGATCCACTGGCGCGGACGTCACAGTGTTGGATGCTATAGAGGGCTTCCCTGATTCAGTTTTTATTGAGGACGCCGCCCTTTGCTTCCAAGAAGGGGCGGTGATCATGCGTCCAGGGGCACCAACGCGGTTGGGTGAAGCCGCTGCTTTGGCACCAACTCTGCGGGATTTCTATGAAGAGATCGTGACAATTGAGGCCCCCGGTTTCATTGAAGGCGGGGATATCTTAACCACTGAGCGAGAAATCTTGGTTGGAACTTCCGCCAGAACTGATGACGCGGGCGTTGAGGAATTACGTAGATTGGTTGACCGCTGGGGCTATAAAGTGCGTGTTGTCAACACGCCGCCCGGTGTCTTGCATTTCAAGACTGATTGCTCGCTCCTAGATGAGGAAACCATCCTTTCGACGAAACGTTTGTCAGCATCGGGTTGCTTTGAAGACTACAAAGTTATCCATACAGCTGAAGATGAAGAGGCTTGCGCGAACCTTATCAGGTTCAACAGCCTGATTGTAATGCCAGCCGGCTTTCCCAAAACCGCTGAGAAACTGGTTGGCGCCGGTTACAACGTGAAGGAAATCGGCAACACAGAAGCGGCTAAACTGGACGGCGGCATGTCTTGTCTGTCTCTTAGGTTCTCACCGAAGTAAGAGACCTAGCGGTCGAAGATTGCCTTGATAGTTTGTAGTTTGGCCAAAGCTTCAGCGGCTGAGATTTGAGCGTAGGTTTTCTGGGGCCGATAGTGAGAATTGAAAATGCAGTTGAGAGGCTTGGAATAAACTGGCTTTATTTCTTCCGCGACAATCCGATAGTTTTCATAAGTCAGATAGCGGCTTTGCAAAATGATGCCAACTGCTGGCCCCGCCATCATACACTGTGTTTTGTTCTGGAATGCCTCTATGCCACCGCTTTGGCTATCATAAGAAAAATCCCGTCGTTGGTAATCCAGTGCTGCCAAAAAGTCGTGGGGAACATCAATCTTTTTGCCATTAAGCTGCAAGACGTAGAGGTCGTCGACAGAAGAAGAATTGGGATCAACGTCATTGCCCCAAAGGGAAATATGATCCGTGGCTTTACCGTCCTTCAGATAAACAGCATTCAGCAGCAGTTTCATTTCGGCCTGGACTTGAGCTTGACCCGAAAGGATAATTAGGCAGCCGATGGCGAGTGCGGCTGTCATTAATTGTCTAAGTGGCATTGTTCGTCTCCTTGTAATAGGAAGCTAGCTCAAGTTTGTCACAACAAAAAGGCAAGGGTAATAAGCGTCTGTCCGCCCCAGTAGAGACACCATAAAAGCGGTGAGGTTAGTCGTTTCAGGGATTGTCCTTCGCTGAAAATGAACAGCTCAAAGGATAAAATAGAATCAGAGGCAATAAACATAAGTGCTCCGATGATGCCTAAACAGAGTGGCCAGCTACCGGGCAGCAGCAGTACAGAAAACCCCATAGCTAAGATAACAAACTGATAACAGTAAACTGGTATCCTCATTGCACCTAAATGAGGATGGAGTTGAATGGATAGCAAAACAGAGACGGCAATTAACAATGCGAGAACAATGATTCGCCAAACTTCGTCCGCATAGATTTCCATGCCTGCGCCAGACTGAAGGAACAAGCCAACAAAGCAAAGGTGACCGAGGAGAAATGCGATCAGCCCTGGGAGGAAGCCTTGGGATCTTTTTAGAGAAAGAAATGCATCACCACAGGCTCCAAAAAGCAAGGCGACAGTTAAGAAATGGGGGCCAGAGAATGCAAATGACAGAACTGCTAACAAGGCTGTCGCCGTCGTCTTAACAAGCGATCGCCATAAGGACGGAGGCTGGAAGGTGTAGTGAAAACCGTAGGCCACGGCGAGTAAAGCAGCAGAGCCCCAAAGTACTAAATACATGGCACTTCCTTAAGGTCTTGGAGTTCTTTAGCCAACGTTAAACCCTCGATGACCTGTCAAAACTCTACAATGGCTCCCTTGGCCTGAATGACTTTTGAGGCCAGTTCGTGGCTCTCCATTAACGCGGTTTCCAAGGACTTCCCCATAGTAAGGGCCGCCATAAAACTGGCGTTAAAACTATCACCTGCCGCTGTTGTGTCGACGACGTTGGTGACGACGGGAAAGGAAAGTTCAATCTTATCATTAGATAAGTCTAGCGGTCCTGAAGAACCTCTCTTTAAGGCGCCATAAGACACACCTGCTTTGCTCAAGCGCTCGAGGGTTTGGCTTTCGTTCGTTTCGTCAAACAAGTTCATTTCATCATCAAGCGACGGCAAGGCAATATCAGCTGTTCGCCACATTTCCATCGTAACGGAACGGGCTATCTTGAGGTCTTCCCATAGCTGAGGGCGGTAGTTGCTATCATAAACAGAATAGCCTCCCTTCGCGCTGAAAGATTTTAGGAAAGAGGTTAAAATTTCTCGCGTAGCGGTCGGCAGTATCGCCATCGTAATCCCAGAAACGTAGATGAGATCGAAATCACTCAGCACCTCAAGCTTCAAAGTACAAGGCTCACTGAACAAAGTCCTAGCGGCGGCCTGTGAGCGCCAATAAGAAAAGCTGCGCTCACCTGACCTGTCTGTGTCGATGGCGTAAAGGCCCGGCATCAGATCTGGTCGTTTTTCGACATAAGAGCTGTCTATTCCTTGCTCTTGCATATGTTCGAGAATTCGTTCTGAGAACTGGTCGGTACCAAGGGCAGTCACATAAGAAACAGTCTTTTCTTGCCCCCTCAGCAACTGTGCAAGGTAGACTGCAGTGTTGTAAGTGTCGCCAGCGACGCCAACATCTGCTTTGTCATCAATGCTCATAATAAGCTCGACCATGACTTCGCCAATGCAGGCAATTTTTTCAATTTTTCTTTTTGATGTCGCTCCACTGTAGGTATCTTCGGCCGATCTATCATTTTCGGATCAATACGGCAACAGGACACCAATCATATTAAGATCATCTTAGTGTGCTATCGAATGGCCGGAAAACTACCCTTCGTAAAGAAGTCGTTACTCAATCGCAGATATTGAGGGCCTTCTTAGTGTATTGAACTAATTTGCGATCAAACAAATCGATCTGACCGGACAAACTTATGACCACAGCAACAATCTCAGCAGCGTTCTACCGAGGCAACAAGTCTTTTTCTGTTGAACAGATTCTAACCAAAACTCCTGGACCTGATGAAGTAGCGATTCGAATTGCCTACTGCGGAATTTGCGGCACGGACATGCACGTTTATCATGGGAACATGGACAGTCGAGTTGGTCGTAACCGCGTCCTTGGCCACGAGATGTCCGGCGTCGTTGAAGCCGTCGGCGATAATGTCAAAATGGTCCGCGCTGGACAAAAAGCAGTTGTTCGTCCGTTGGACCCTTGCGGTGACTGTCCAGCTTGCAAGGCTGGCCACCAACACATTTGCCATAAGCTGAAGTTTCTGGGTTTAGATACTGACGGTGCCATGCAAGAAATCTGGGTGGTACCAGCCCATACTGTTCACATTTTGCCCAACTCAATCAGGATGGATCACGCAGCACTTATTGAGCCATTGGCGGTTGCTTGTCATGCTCTGCGGCTATCTGGACTTCAGCCCAAAGAAACCGCACTTGTGATTGGAGGTGGGCCGATTGGCATCCTGGTTGGCCTTGTCGCGAGAGAAGCGGGCGGCAGCGTCATCGTTTCTGAAGTGAACGTCAATCGCATCGCCATCGCTGAAAATCTGGGCTTCACCGTCGCCAATCCAACTGAAACAAACTTGGCAGAGGCAATAAACGCTTCAACGGGCGGGAAGGGGGCGGACGTCGTGTTTGAGGTCTCAGGAACACAAGCGGGTGTCGACGCGATGACAGCTAGCGGAGCAACAAGGGCTCGCATTGTTATGGTGGCTATTCATGCGACAAAACCCAACATCGACCTGTTCCAATTCTTTTGGCGCGAGTTGCAACTGATCGGCGCTCGGGTTTATGAGCCAGCGGACTTTGAAAAAGCGATTGCGTTGATTACGTCCGGCGCAATTAATGCAGACACCATTATTACAGGTGTCAGTCCTCTGGCTGATGTCCAAGCAGCCTTTGAGGCTCTGGACAACAATCCGACAGCTTTGAAGAGCTTGATCAAAGTAGGAGATCTGTTTTGAATCCAACCAAGCTTTTTGATTTCATCAAAGGATCTGGTTGCCACACGCGAGTCGGGGTGTGAGAATTTATGCCAGTAGCTATAGGTTCGGCCGCTCTTGTTCCATTATCGCTTTGATCATGCTGCAAACGGCTTCGGGTTTGTGACCAAACATGGAGAAATGGCCCATACCGGGGAGGATATGCAGTTGTGCGTTGCCAGCAAGATCTGCAACTAATTTACCGCGAGCTGGGGGCGTTTGAAGATCCTGTTCGAAAGCGATGACGTGCATCGGCACTTGGCAAGTCGGCAGTTTGGTCGTCGAGTCATACTCTAGGCAGGCACGCCATTGCGCGGCCATCATTGTTGGGTCGCGGTTTGTCGAGGTAGTTTCTAAGTAGGGGCGGCATTTCCTTCCATAATTCGTCGTTACCCAAAACCTCAGCTGGATAGCAAAAAGCAGCATAATGGATTAACGCTACGTCTGAAGGCAATGACTGCCCAGCCTCGGCAAACAAAACCTCGGTTTCTTGCCATTCGTGGTAAAATCCTGTTTTTTTGGCGCCAGTGCCCATTGGAATAGCGATGCGAACTAAGTCGGGGATCTCTATGGACACTTCCTGCACAATTAAGGCCCCGAGTGACAGGCCCACCAAAACAACTGGAGGGTCACAGACTTCTTTGATTAAGGCCGCGCAGTCTTGTGCCATTTTTGCAATGGGCCAAGGCGGTTCTGAAAGTGATAAAGTTTCTCCGGCACCCCTCGGATCGAATGTTGTGTGACGGAAGCCGTCGCCCATGAGTTCCAGGATTTCATCGTAGCAGTCGCCGCTTTGGTCACCGCCCGGTATCCAGACGATATCTTGGCCTTGCCCGCGTTGATTGTATTTGAGGCGGCAGTCGGCGAGGTCGAAAAAACTGCTGTTAGAGGCCATCCTTTTTATTCATCCTTTGTCGTCTTTCACGAATGACTTCATGGGCTTCTGGTGTGCCATCATGGAACGAGCCAAACCATTTGTCCCAAGGTATTTCCAAGGAGCCATAGTTGCAGTCAAAATAACGATGATGCATTTGGTGGTGGAAGGTTCCGAGTGTTAGTCGTGTTTTATCCTTAACTACGACACCTTCAAAACCGCAGTGTGTGGTTGCCGCTGTTAATGCAAAATACTGGAGGTGAAAGAGTATGTGGATGGGATGGCAAGCAACAACGAAATGAATCAGGACGGAGCCAAGGAAAAACAAATGTTCTAGAGGGTGCATCGAGAGCCCTGACCAGGGTCCGACGTTAATGTTGCGATGATGGAGCGAGTGCGCGATCTTATAGAAAATCGGCACATGGAAGAGACGATGCATCCAGTAGAAGTAAAAGGATTCCCAAATTGGGATTAAAAAGAACAGGGCAATGAACCAGACTAGATTGCTTTCCCAAGCCAACATCGGCGCGTAGCCATTTGCCATCGACCAAAACATCAGTGCCTCTAGGGCCGTCCAAATACCAACACCACTGAACAGTGTCCAAAACATGTTGTCCCAAACCTGGTTTTTAAGCGTAAAGGATCGGTTAGATTTGGCGAGCTCTCGTGGGTCGTATTTCTTCTCTTTGCCTTGTTTCTTGAAAGTGTAGAAAAACAGATGGAGTGATCCAGCAACCAGGATCATGAGGATCATGTTTCGAACCCACATCTCAAAAACCCAACCGAAGGCCCAGCTTTGTGCGCGCTCAAAAGCGGGTTGGAACCAAATCCAAGATATGAATGCCACGGCAACCAAAATCAGCCGTTCCGATATTAGGAACCAAGATCGCCAAAACCAGAGGAAAATGTCTGTAGGACGAAAGGGCGACCTGAACACTGGAGAAACTTTAACCGGGACATTCGGCATATAGTGCCATCCAGATATTCGCTTCTTTTGCTCTTCTTTCGCCATTGCATTTCTCCTTGCCATTTATCTATCGCAGAGAAAAATTGGTTTGAAAAATAGAATAAACCGTATAGCTTCATCAAACAATCAGATGAATGAAGTTTCTCATGCGCGTTTCACTGAAAGCTTTGAACTATTTCCTGAAAGCGGTAGAGCACGGCAGCCTTGCCGGAGCAGCCAAGGAATTGAACGTCGTTCCATCGGCAATATCCGCCGCAATTGATACCGTCGAAGATGAGTTCGGGCTAAAGCTTGTGATGCGCTACCCCTCTCGCGGTATTCAGCCTACAGCGTCTGGTCTTGTCATGCTGGGAAAAATCCGACGGTTGATCGAAGAATACCAAAGCTTATTGATTGAAGGCAGTGATCTCAGGACTGCACTCACTGGTACTTTGCGCGTTGGCTATTATGCCCCCGTCGCTCCAGCTTTTATGCCTGCGATCATCAAACCGTTGCTCTCTCAGAGTAGCGATGTGTCATTTAAGTTTTTTGAATGTGAGACCTCAGCATAACTAGAGGATTCCCATAGGCTGGAATATTTGGTAACTTTT
>CAJQQJ010000289.1 GCA_905480445.1 uncultured Alphaproteobacteria bacterium
AACGCTTAAGTTTGATGAAATGTACTGGTTCTTGAAACCGTAAACCGCTATCAACCTGTTCTCCAAGTGCCGTAAATCGCGCTAGGACTTCCGGTTCACAGGTTTTGAGCGCCTTCGCTCTCGCCTCATCAACCATAATCGCAGCATTCTTAAAAGCCTCGAAGTCAGCGTAAGTGTAGTACTCTAAGTACTTGAAATTTTCTTCAACTGAAAAGAGTTGCTTGGCCTGAACTTTCTTAAGTGCATTTTGTGCAGCTGCTCGCACCCGGGTTTCATCATCAACGGGCTGCATCACATCAAAACTAGAACCCTGTGCAATGGGTTCAAAGATATAGATGACGCCATTAGGGCGAAGAACTCGATGAGCTTCTTGAAGAGCTTTCACCTGTCTGTCGACAGGAATATGATGAAGACTGAAAAAGAAACAAATGGCATCAAAACTGGCATCGTTAAACGGTAGTTCTTGACCAACGCCTTCGACAAAAGTTTCTACTGCAACAGGCGATTTAGATCTGGCGGCCGCAAGCGGTGCCTCCCCACACTCAAGCCCTGTTAAGCGACCACCGAGACGAGTCAACAGTCTCGTTGTTTTCCCTGTTCCGCAGCCAACGTCGAGAATGTCTTTCCTGTTTGCTTGGATCTGATCCAAGATCACTTGCTTGGTTGTGTTAATCGGAAGCTGACGAAGATCAAGCATTGGATTTCAACGCTGACTGAGCGGCAGCGAGTCGGGCAATTGGAACACGAAACGCGGAACAAGATACATAGTCCAACCCAACGGACTGGCAAAAATCAATAGATGCTGGGTCGCCGCCGTGCTCTCCACAAATACCAAGCTTGAGATTAGGGCTTTGAGCGCGGCCTCTTTCAGTAGCAATTTTCACCAGTTCACCAACACCTTTTGGATCTAGTGATTGAAAGGGATCACGTTCAATTAGACCACGTCTCGCATAGTCGTTCAGAAAGCCACTGGCATCATCACGAGAAAGACCATAGGTCGTTTGCGTCAGATCATTGGTGCCAAAACTGAAAAACTCAGCGTTTTCCGCAATTTCACCAGCGAGCAAGCAGGCGCGAGGGAGTTCGATCATCGTCCCAACGAGATAGTCAAACTCCACCTCATGCTCTTCCTTGATCTTGTCGGCGACTGTACGTACTAACTCCACAAGGACAGAAAGCTCTTTTGGCATTGAAACCAGCGGGATCATTATCTCTGGTGTCACCGCTGTACCAGTTTCTTTCTTCGACAAAGCAACAGCTTCAAAAATGGCACGCGCTTGCATTTCATAAATTTCAGGGAAGGTAATGCCTAAGCGACAGCCACGATGACCGAGCATTGGGTTTGATTCTGAAAGTTCACGCGCGCGGGCGTTGATTGCATCAATTGAAACAGAGGCCGCAGCCGCGACTTCTTCCATTTCCTCAGTGCTATGAGGCAAGAATTCATGTAAGGGCGGATCCAACAATCGGATGGTGATTGGCCGGCCTGCCATGACGGCAAAGAGCTTCGAGAAATCGTCGCGCTGCATGGGCAGCAGTTTGTCAAGTGCTGCGCGTCTTTCTTCCGAAGATTCGGCTAGAATCATTTGCCTAACAGCGATGATCCGTTCTGCTTCAAAAAACATGTGTTCCGTGCGGCAAAGTCCGATACCTTCAGCGCCGAACGATATCGCCATTTCGGCATCTCTTTCAGTTTCGGCATTGGCACGGACCGCCATCGTACGAACCTTGTCTGCCCAGACCATGATTTTGGAAAAGTCTCCTGAAAGGTCAGGGTTCAGCGTTGGTACTTCACCCAACATCACTTCGCCAGTCGCACCATCTAGTGTTATGAAGTCACCGGATTTGACGACTTGCCCGCGAACAGTGAAAAGCTGTTGTTGGTAGTCAATGCGCAAGTCACTGGCACCACAGATACAGGGTGTTCCCATGCCGCGTGCTACGACGGCAGCGTGTGAGGTCATCCCACCCCTGGACGTCAAAATTGCTTTAGAGGCGTGCATGCCATGGATATCTTCTGGTGAGGTTTCAACTCTGACCAAAATAACAGGCACGCCGGAATTGGCTCGGTCGACAGCTTCCTCAGAGGAAAAGACCACTTCACCGGCGGCGGCACCTGGGCTGGCAGGCAAACCTCGCAAAATAACGGTTCTTTCCGCCTCTGGGTCCAAGGTTGGGTGCAATAGCTGATCCAGTGAGGCTGGATCAAGGCGCATCAAAGCCTTTTCTTCACTGATTAAGCTTTCTTCGACCATATCAACTGCAATCTTCAGGGCCGCTTGCGCAGTGCGCTTACCGTTGCGCGTTTGCAGCATGAAGAGCTGGTTGTTTTGGACGGTGAATTCGATGTCCTGCATGTCACAATAGTGACGCTCTAGCGTTGCGCGAACCTTTTCCAGCTCTGCGAACGCTTCAGGCATAACCTCTTCCATGGCCAGTTTCGTTGAGCCTTGGGTCTCTTTGCCATGAATGGTCAGCTGTTGTGGTGTTCTGATACCTGCAACAACATCTTCGCCTTGAGCATTGATCAGATATTCGCCGTAGAACTCAGTTGCCCCTGTGGAAGGGTCTCTAGTGAAGGCGACACCGGTTGCACAGTCGTCACCCATGTTACCAAAAACCATGGCCTGAATATTGACCGCTGTGCCCCAACTTTGGGGGATGTCGTGCAGTGCGCGGTAGGTGATTGCTCGTGAGTTCATCCAGGATGAGAATACGGCACCGATGGCTCCCCACAGCTGTTGCTCGGGATCTTGGGGAAAGTCTTCATCCAATTCTTCACGGACACAACGCTTGTAGCGCTCAACAATGAGTTTCCAGTCTTCTGCTGTTAACTCCGTGTCTAGAAAGACTTCCTTGTCTTCCTTGTGGTCATCGAGGATGTCTTCAAACAAGGCGTGATCAACCCCCAAAACCACGTCGCTGTACATCTGTATGAAGCGTCGGTAGGAGTCGAAGGCAAAGCGCTCGTCGCCAGATCTAGTGGCTAAACCTGCAACAGTATCGTCGTTGAGACCTAGATTCAAAACGGTATCCATCATACCAGGCATCGAAGCTCTGGCACCTGATCGGACAGACAATAACAATGGGTTTTCCAAGGAACCAAATTTTGTCCCGACGGCTTTTTCAACCAAGGTCAAAGCAGTTTCGACCTGCGCTCTCAGTTCTTCTGGATAGTTTTTGCCGCTGTCGTAAAAATGAGTACAAAGCTCTGTACTAATCGTAAAACCTGCCGGTACAGGCAGGCCCAGCTTACACATCTCGGCTAAATTGGCGCCTTTGCCGCCGAGCAGGTTCTTCATCGAGGCGTCGCCCTCGCTTGCTTCTGGTCCGAAGCTGTAAACCCATTTTGCCATTTGCTGTACTAACTTTCTATTTTGCTGAAGTCCGCGACTGTTGAGACTGTTTGGCGAAGAAGATTGAGGAGGTTTAAACGGTTCTCTCTGACAGAAAGCTCAGGAGCATTGACCATCACGTTGTCAAAAAAGGCATCACCTGGTGCTCTCAACGCCGCCATTGCTGTCATTGCAGTATCAAAGTCTTCATTTTCCACCGCCGCTTGTGCTGCGGTACTAGCTTTGCTCAAGAGTTCAAAGAACTCAACCTCGTGTTTGTCTTCCAAGAGAGAGGTCTGAACGGCTGCATCAAACAACCTTTTGTCCTTCTTTTCTTCCTTGACCAAGATGTTAGAAGCACGGCGGTAAGCAGACAGCAGATTTGTGCCATCTTCACTTTCTACCAACCTTGTGAGCGCGTCGACGCGTTTTAGACCAAGGTGCAAGTCATCTTCATCACCACTGGCAAAGACGGCAGCGATCAAATCATGACGAACACCTTTGTCCCGTAGACTGACTTTCATTCGATCAACGATGAAGTTGAGCAAATCCTGGGCTAGGGCTGACTGATCAACTTCTGCAACCGGCTGTAGAGCTAAAGCTTGTTCGATTGCAGGCCGCAAAGAGATACGAAGGCTGTTTTCAAGGATTAGACGAATGATGCCTAAGGCTGCTCTTCTCAGAGCAAAGGGATCTTTGGAACCGGTAGGTCTTTCATCAATTGCCCAGAAGCCAGCCAGGCTGTCTAGTTTATCGGCCATTGCAACAGCAACGGATATGGGTGCGGTTGGACAGGGGTCCGATGGACCTAGCGGCGAGTAGTGCTCCCCAATGGCTTGCGCAACCTGTTGAGTTTCACCGTCGTTGCTGGCGTAATACTGTCCCATTAGACCTTGAAGTTCTGGGAACTCTCCGACCATGCCAGTTACCAGGTCAGCTTTACACAATCTAGCGGCGGATCGAACTTGGTCTTTGTCAGCGCCAGAAATGGCATCAGCTATCAAAACAGCAATCGGCGCGATGCGATCAATCTTGTCGCCGACCGAACCTAACTTGGCGTGAAAGACAATAGAACTCAGCGCTGGCACACGAGACGCGAGGCCCTTTTCACGGTCCTGATTCCAGAAAAATTCAGCGTCGGCTAATCGTGCCCGAAGGACGCGTTCATTACCCGCAACAATGGTGGCGCCTTTGTCAGCGGTTTCCATGTTTGAAATCGTAATAAAATAGGGTGCCAGCTTGCCTTGTTTGTCTTCAACAGCGAAATATTTTTGATGTTCGCGCATAGACGTCGTTAGAACTTCTGGCGGCAAGGCCATCAGATTGTCTTCAATACGGCCTATAAGCGGGATTGGCCATTCAACCAGTCCAGTTACTTCTTCAAGCAATTTGGGGTCCTCAACGACCACTAATTCCTTGTCGTCGGCGAGCTGTTTGATGCCAGTCGTTATCTGTTGCTGACGCTCGTTGTGATCTAGAACTACGTTAGCGTTGGCCAATTGGGTTTTGTAGTCATTGAAATCTGTAACGCTAAAACTGTCAGGGCTGAGGAAACGATGCCCTGTTGTTTTATTGGAAAAGACTATAGAGCTTGATGCGCTCAATGGCAGATTTCCGTCGATCACATCACCACCAAACAAGGCAATGATGGAATGCAAAGGTCTCACCCAACGGAAATCATGGCGGCTCCACTTTTGGGACTTCGGCCATACCATCGCTTGGATTGTCTCAACGATCAAACCAGGCAGTAGGTTAAGAGTTGGCTGTCCTTTGATTTCTTTCACAGCGAAGTAGAAATTGCCTTTTGGGGTTTCTCGCAGCTCAGCTTCGTCAAGAGAGGCAATGCCTGCGCCGCGCATAAAGCCTTGGAAGGCCTGCTCAGGTGAACCTTCCTTGGGCCCTTTTTTCTCTTCTTTGATGTCCGGTTGTTTGTCAGGCAGTCCAACAACAACTAAGGCTATCCGTCTAGGTGTGACGAAGAATGCGGTGCTGTCGTGCTTTAGTCCAGCTTCTGACAACTTCTTCGTTAGGGTGTCCAAGAGTGTCTTGGCACCAGAACGTTGCATGCGTGCTGGGATTTCTTCTGAGAAAAGCTCAATGAAAAGTTCGCTCATGATGCTTCTCCGGAAATTGCCGGTTTTTCACCGCGACCGCCAGGACTTTCGGCCCAGGCTTCACAGCAAGCCTTAGCAAGATTGCGAACTCTGCCGATGTAGGCTTGTCGTTCTGTCACTGAAATGACACCTCGAGCATCCAGCAGGTTAAATATATGGCTTGCTTTCATGCAGAAATCATAAGCCGGCAAAGGCTTTGGGCTGTTGCCGGAAATCAAATTTTGACAACCGGCTTCGGCTTCTTTGAACTGACGGAATAGAACCTCTGTATCGGCATGTTCAAAGTTGAAGGCTGAAAACTCTTGCTCAGCCTGGAGGAAAATGTCGCCGTAGACCTTACCACCCTGATCTTTTGGAACGCCGTCCCAGTCAAGATCATAGACGTTCTCGACGCCTTGGACATACATCGCCAAGCGTTCCAGGCCGTAGGTCAATTCCATAGGCACGGGGTAGCAGTCAATGCCGCCAACTTGCTGAAAATAGGTAAACTGGCTGACTTCCATGCCGTCACACCAAACTTCCCAACCCAGGCCCCAGGCGCCAAGGGTCGGGCTCTCCCAGTCGTCTTCAACGAAACGAATATCATGCTCGTCGGATTTGATGCCGATAGCGGCCAATGAACCAAGATAGAGTTCTTGACTGTTAGGCGGGGAAGGCTTCATCAAAACTTGGAACTGATAATAGTGCTGCAACCGGTTTGGGTTTTCGCCGTACCGACCATCCGTTGGACGCCGTGAAGGCTGCACGTAGGCGCAGTTCCAAATGGTGTCGCCAAGCGATCTTAAAGTCGTCGCGGGATGAAATGTTCCAGCGCCAACTTCCAGGTCATAAGGTTGCAAGATAACGCAGCCCTGGTCAGCCCAATAGTTTTGGAGATTGAGGATGATACGCTGAAAACAAGTCTTTGGATCAGCTGTCGTCGGGGAGGGTGAGGTGCTCATTTTGGCCTCGTCGAAACCCAGATAATTTCTATTGCCAGACCTCTAGCAAAGCACGGGTGTTCGAGCAAGGAATGACCGTCTTCTGGCCACTCCGCCGCAGTAATTTTCGTTTTGTTTAGGAGCCGGAGCTATCTCTCATAGGAAAGGGGCATTGATTATCGTCACAAACCGGTCGGGTGCCTGCAACGAAATAGGTGCCGCAACGTTGACACTCTATGGTCTTTTCTGCCGCAGGGACTTTGGGCTTGCTTGCCTGGGCGGCGCTCTTTTTGACGTTTGCGAACCAACCGGTTTTCTTTACCTTCTTAGGCTTTGTCGTGTTCTCAAGCTTTGAAAGAAACCGGTAAGCGGCCAACACAGCGCCGAGTACAGCGAGAAGCGCGGCCAATTTTTGAAAAGTAAACATAGAACCTCAACAGACTTTAAAGTCCGAAACGGGAAAAAGCAGTCTTTTCTTCTATAGTCTCCACAGCGGCATTTACCAAACGGTTCTGGAAATGATCTATGCCTAAAAACTTCAATGGAGACCGTGAAGGTGCCTGGATTAGTTTCATTCTCGTCTCTTTGCCAAACTTGTGACGCAAGGTTGAACGGATGTCACCAACGCCGTCTACGAGACCCAGATCAACTGCTTTTTGTCCAACCCAAACATCGCCGTTCATGAGATCTGTTTCGCCATCGTCGACCAAACGCTTGCCGCGTCTTTCATGGACCATGTCTTTGAATATAGTGTGGATGTCTTGCTGAAGGCTTTCCAGCCAGCGAATGTCTTCTTTTTTCTCGGGGCTAAATGGATCGAGTTTAAGCTTGCTGGTTCCGGCGGTGTAGACACGACGCTCAACGCCGTAGCGCTCAATGAGTTCGTTGTACCCAAAACCCGCCGAGATAACGCCGATGGAACCAATGATGGAGGAAGGATCGACGTAGATTTCGTCGGCAGCCAATGCCAGCATATAACCGCCTGATGCGGCGACGTCTTCAACGAAAGCAAAGACTGGTTTTTCTTTTTCTTCAGCCAATTGACGAATGCGGCGCATGATCAGGTTGGATTGCGCAGGGCTGCCGCCAGGCGAGTTTATCACGACAGCGATTGCAGCCGCGTCTTTAAACTTAAATGCTTTTTCAATTTGGCCTACGGTGGAGGCCAGAGAAAGAGATTGGCTGAATTTACCACCTCGGCCTATAGGACCGTGTAAATTGATAACCGGGACAAATGGTGTTGTCTTGCCGAGTTTGCCAGGTAGAAAACGACGCCAACCAGATTTCTTCTTTTGCACTTTGTTCCAAGCCTTCGCTAATCAAATAGGATTATTAAGCCCTTAGATAGGTGCAGCAAAGCCTTTTGCCAATGAAATTGGCCAGTTTCGACAAATGATTTTGGAATTTCGGGAGTGTGACGTTTGAAAGTTAGTTAACAGAGGTTGAGCTGAGTTCTTTGAGTGCCACTGAGGCCAACGATCTAGCGTTCTTGTTGGAACAAGACTGCAAGTGAATCCATGATTACAGAACCATATTCAGGGTCAATTGAGTAGTAGACCTGCTGAGCTTCACGCTCATTTTTCACCAAGCGTTGCTGCTTCAAAATTTTCAGGTGCTGAGACAAGGCTGATTGCCCGAGACCAACTTCCTTGGCAATCGATCCAACTGGTTTCGAATGACCATTAAGCGCAACCAAGATCTCCAAACGCTTCTTGTTGGCAAGTGCGCTCAAGACAGGTGCCGCTTTGTTAGGGCATAGAGATAAACGTTGTTCTTGGTTCATGATATTAGGTGTTCCTATATAAACGATATTTAAAACAAATTTTAAATTAAATAAAGGAAAACATTATATTTAGCTGTGCTGGTTTTGTTCAGTTGAATCGATTAAAAGGCATGTTGGAGAAAAATGATGACAGAAACCCTTTTGGATGTGACTGGCCACAAGTGCCCTCTGCCTGTTTTGAAGGCTAAAAAAGCACTGAAAACTGTTGAGATTGGTGCCATGCTGAAAGTAATGGTGACTGACCCTTCGGCGCCTAAAGACTTTCGAGCTTTTTGTGAAACCGCAGGACATAGCTTGATTGAGGAATTCGAAGAAGGCGAAACCACAGTTCTGTTGCTGCAAAAAGGAGGGGCCACATGACAACTTTTGTTTTCAGTCATGAAGTTTGTTTGGAACATGAAAATGGTCCGGGTCACCCCGAACGGCCTGATCGTTTGCGTGCCGTCGAAGCGGTCCTTTCTGACCCGTTGTTTGCAGGCCTTGTTCGGCAAGAGGCTTCGCGCGCAACAAACGAAGATCTCGAAATGGCTCACCCCAAAGCCTATGTGGAGCGGGTTTTTGATTCCATTCCGGCTGAGGGTTATCGTTCAATGGATGGCGACACCTCTGTCAATCCATACAGCGGCGAAGCGGCCCGCCGTGCTGCAGGCGCTGCAATGGATGCCGTTGATGCCGTGCTTAACGGCAAGGCCGACAATGCTTTTTGTGCAGTCAGACCGCCTGGGCATCATGCTGAGACGGCAACCGCCATGGGCTTTTGTCTTTTTGGCAATGTAGCGGTTGCGGCTCATCATGCCAGGCGAAACCATGGCCTGAAAAAAATCGCGATCCTGGACTTCGACGTTCATCACGGCAACGGCACGCAGGATCTTGTTTGGAGTGATCCAGATACACTGTTTATCTCTAGCCATGAAATGCCGCTCTACCCCGGCAGCGGATCGCGAAGTGAGACCGGCGTGGGTAACATTTTAAACCTACCTCTGCGCTCGGGGTCGGGGTCAGAGTTGTTTCGTCAAGTTTGGACGGACGAGGCTTTGCCAGCGCTGGACGCGTTCGAACCAGAACTGATCATAATTTCCGCAGGCTTTGATGCTCATTCTAGAGATCCGCTTGCCTCGCTTGAACTTGATGCTGAGGATTTTGCCTGGGTCACCTTGGAAATAAAGGCAAAGGCGGCTGAGCTTTGTAAAGGCAGGATTGTGTCTTGTTTAGAAGGCGGCTATGACTTGCAGGGTTTAGCGGAGTCAGTCTCTGCCCATGTTCAAGCCTTAATGAGATAGAAATGGCTGAAAAAGAAATACCAGAAGAGATTAAAGCGCTGAGCTTCGAGCAAGCCTTGGATCAACTAAAAGAGATTGTTTCATCGTTAGAACGCGGTGAAAGCGGCTTGGACCAGTCAATAGAGCTCTATGAAAAGGGTTCCATGCTCAAATCTCATTGCGAGCGCCGCTTGAAAGACGCCAAGATGAAGGTGGAACAAATTTCCCTTTCAGAAGATGGCCAGCTAAGCAGCCTACCGTTTGACGGTGACTAAGGCGTTTTCTGATTATCAAGCAACGGATTTTCAAAACGATTTGGCACAAACCGCCAAGAGTGTTGAAAGTACGTTAGCGTCTCTCCTGACAATAGCCCATGGCAATGAACGGGAAAATCAAGTCATCGAAGCTATGCGTCAAGGAGCCTTAGCGGGTGGCAAGCGCCTAAGGCCCGCTTTGACCGTGGGAGCAGCAAGACTTTTCGGGGTAGAACTCGACAACGTTCTGATTACGGCTTCCGCAATAGAAATGCTTCACTCTTATTCTCTTGTACATGATGATCTGCCAGCCATGGATGATTCTCCATTGCGAAGAGGCAAGCCAACTGTTCATGTGCTCTATGATGAAGCAACGGCCGTTCTTGCGGGCGATGGGCTTCTAACTAAAGCTTTTGAGGTTTTGAGCGCGGAGGCGACTCACCCAGATCCCCTTGTAAGATGCCAGTTGGTAACAGGTCTTGCTAAGGCCGCCGGTGAACGAGGAATGATTGGCGGTCAGATGCTTGATATGATCGCTGAAGAAACGGATCTGAGCGAAGTTGAAATTGTTCGTTTGCAGCAAAAGAAAACGGGGGCCTTGATTGCCTTTTCTTGTGAAGCTGGCGGCATTTGCGCGGGAGCAGGTGAGCGTGAAATGGCTTCACTTAAGATATATGGCGCTAACATTGGCCTGGCTTTTCAGATCGTCGATGATCTTTTGGATCTCGAAAGCACTGCGGAAACCTTGGGCAAACCGGCGGGCCGCGATAAAGAGGCGGGCAAATTGACGCTGATAGACATCTACGGTCTTGACGCTGCACGTGCAAAGGCACAGATGCTGGTTAAGGAAGCGCAAGACGCGATCACATGGGCGGGAGAAAAGGCTGGATTTTTGCACCGCCTTGCCGAATTTGTGTTACATCGTTCTTACTAAACTGCCTAGCTGCAACCCTCACGGACCAGATTGTGCCCAAACCTGAAACGCCTCTTCTAGACCAAGTTATCTTGCCTTCTGATCTTCGCCAATTGAGTGAAGACCAGCTGCCTCAATTGGCGGACGAATTACGTCAAGAAACCATCGATGCAGTTTCAGAAACGGGTGGACACTTGGGAGCAGGGCTCGGTGTTGTTGAGCTAACAGTCGCTCTTCATCATGTCTTTGATACGCCTGATGATCGTTTGATCTGGGACGTAGGACATCAATCCTATCCCCATAAAATCCTAACAGGTCGACGGAACCGCATCAGGACGCTACGCCAAGGCGGTGGCCTTTCAGGTTTTGTTAAGCGCGACGAGAGCGAGTACGATCCTTTTGGCACAGCGCACTCTTCGACATCGATTTCGGCAGGCCTGGGTATGGCGGTTGGTGCCAAACTGGACGGTCGAAAAAGCAATGCGATAGCCGTTATTGGTGACGGTGCGATGTCTGCGGGGATGGCCTATGAGGCTATGAACAACGCAGGCGCTGAAGACGCACGTTTGATCGTGATCCTGAACGACAACGACATGTCGATTGCGCCACCTGTTGGTGCGATGAGTGGCTATCTTTCTAGGCTCATATCTTCAGGCACCTATCAGAGTTTGAGAAACACAGCCAAAGCTGTGGCCAGACATCTGCCAAAGCCTCTTGAAATTGGTGCTAAGCGCTGGGAAGAATTTGCTCGTGGTATGGTAACCGGTGGTACGCTTTTTGAAGAACTTGGGTTCTTTTATGTTGGCCCGATTGACGGTCATAATCTTAGTCACCTTTTGCCAGTTCTGAAAAACGTGAGAGATGCCGAAGAATCGGGGCCCTTCCTAGTCCATGTTGTTACCCAAAAAGGTAAAGGCTATGGTCCAGCAGAAGATTCCGCTGACAAATATCACGGTGTCTCACGGTTTAACGTCATAACAGGTAAGCAGGACAAGCCTGTTTCCAATGCACCGAGTTACACTGCTGTTTTTGGTGAAACGCTGACCAAGCTTGCTGATGAAGATGATAAGATCGTCGCTATTACGGCGGCCATGCCGTCCGGAACTGGTTTGAATATTTTTGAGAAATCACATCCAGAGCGTACCTTTGACGTTGCCATCGCAGAACAACACGCTGTGACTTTTGCCGCTGGCTTGGCCTGCGAAGGCTACAAACCTTTCACAACAATCTATTCGACCTTTCTGCAAAGAGGCTACGACCAGGTTGTCCATGATGTTGCATTGCAAAAACTGCCAGTCCGTTTCGCCATTGACCGCGCTGGCTTTGTTGGCGCAGATGGGCAGACACACCATGGATCATATGATCTGGCTTATCTCGGTTGTTTGCCGAACTTCGTGATTATGGCACCTGCTGATGAAGCAGAGCTTGTTCACATGGTGACAACAGCGGCGGCAATAGACGATTGCCCATCAGCTGTGCGCTACCCAAGAGGCGAGGGTGTTGGTGTCGAGATGCCATTGAACGGTTCAGTCTTGCCGATTGGCAAGGGCAGAATTGTTAAAGAAGGCTCAAAAGTTGCGATCCTGTCTTTGGGTACACGTCTGGAAGACTCTCTAAAGGCCGCGGAAATGTTGGAGGCTAAAGGCTTGTCGACAACAGTGGCCGATGCGCGCTTTATGAAGCCGCTTGACCATGACTTGATCAAAGACTTGGCGGAAAAACACGAAGTACTACTAACTGTCGAAGAGGGATCCATCGGTGGCTTTGGATCTCACGTTCTAGAAAGCCTGTCTGAAATGGGCTGTCTGGACAATGGATTAAAGGTCAGGACCTTATCAATGCCCGACGTATTCGTCGACCATGACAAACCAGCCGTGCAAAACCAAAAGGCTGGTTTGGATGCTTTGTCGATTGCGCGCAAAGCAATGACGGCACTCGGATTTGACGCGAGCGACGTTGCCGCTTTAGCCTAATGGCCTCCTCTAGAGTCAGGATCGATAAAGCTTTGGCTGAAGCGGGCCTTGTGCAGAGCCGCTCTCGAGCTAGAGACTTGATATTAAATGGAAAAGTCTCAGTTGATGGCCAGGCAGTGGTCAAAGCCGACTTCAAAATACATTTAGACCAGTTAAACGCTGTTGAAATCGATGATCATGGTTGGGTATCGCGCGCCGCGCTTAAGCTGGTTCATGCGTTGGATTATTTTGCAATCGACCCGACGGGCAAAAACTGCATGGATCTCGGGGCCTCGACCGGTGGATTTGTCGAGGTGTTGCTGTCCAGAGACGCTAAGTCTGTAACTGCAATCGACGTCGGGCAATATCAGTTAGCCGAAAAGGTTAAGCAAGATCCACGGGTGTCGAACTACGAAAACCTTAACGTCAAAGATTTGCAAGGTTCTGACGTTCGGGGTCCCTTTGATATTATCACGTCTGATCTTTCTTTCATTTCTTTGAAGAAGGCTCTACCTGCCGCACTGACGTTCGCAGGGAAAGACACCCTGTTTATTGGCCTTATCAAGCCTCAGTTTGAAGTAGGTAAAGGACGATTGGCGAAAGGCGGCTTGGTGTTAGATGAGGAGCTTCACCAAGAAGTTTGCTTGGACCTGCAACAATGGTTAGAAGCGCAGACTGGCTGGTCTGTGGTTGGTCTGACGGACAGCCCGATCAAGGGCGGCGACGGTAACAAAGAATTTTTGATTGTGGGGAAGTATGCGGCGTAAGCCTAGAAAAGCCGGCGGGTTCCAGTTTGAAGTCACCATTGAAGAAGTTGGTGGCCTAGGCGACGGCATTGCACACTTGGGTGATGGGCGCTTGACCTACGTTCCCCTGACGGTAGCTGGTGACCGAGTGTTGGCTAGAACCAGAGGCGAAAAAAGTGGTACAATTCTGGGCGAGATCGTTGAGCTGTTAGAGGCTGGGCCAGATCGCCAAGAACCGCCCTGTCCCCATTTCGGCCTTTGCGGTGGTTGCCAATTGCAACAGATGAGTGACAGCACCTATCTGCCGTTCAAAGAAAACAGAGTGAAAGAAGCCATCACTAAAGCGGGCTTCGATCTATCTTGTTTTGAAGGCATGCAGTCCGTTGAGAGCAGCAGTCGTAGACGCGTAACTTTTGCAGCAGAAAAACAGAAAAAAAACACGAAATTGGGCTTTCGCGGCAAGGCCAGCCATGATCTGATTGATATCACCCAATGTGAGGTCTTGCATCCAATACTGCTCGAAGCTTTACCCGGGTTAAGAAAACTAGCAGCGCTTTTCCTTCAAGAACAAAAGCAAATTGGCTTGTCCGTTAATCTGGTCGACAACGGATTGGATATCCTGGTCGAAAGCCACCAAGAAGCAAGTCTCAATCAACGCCTAGATACAGTGGACCTAGCGCGAACAAATGATTGGGCGCGGGTTTCTTGGCAGGGCAAAGACCGCCATCCTGATCCGCTCATTATGCAAAGAGAACCATTTGTTACTTTTGGTGGGTACAAAGTGCCTGTGCCATCTGGTGCTTTTCTTCAGCCGTCTATTGAAGGCGAAGGCAAGTTGACCGAAGCTGTGATGCAAATGCTCTCTGGGCGTTATCGTTCAATCGCAGATCTGTTCTCGGGCTGCGGAACTTTTGCTTTTGCCTTGGCGGAGAAGGGGAAGGTAATAGCCTTTGAATCTGGTGAAGAAGCATTGAAGTCACAGTTGGCGGCGATTGACCGGGCGCAGATTTCGGGTCGCATCGTACCAACGCAGCGAGATTTGGAACGCAATCCTCTAACGGTAGCTGAGCTCAACAAGTTTGACGCAGTCGTTCTGGATCCGCCACGTAAAGGCGCGAAACCGCTTGTCGATAACTTGGCGCAGTCTTCTGTCAAAGAGGTCGTTTATGTTTCCTGTAACCCTAGTTCCTGGGCAAGAGATGCAACGATCTTGAAGGCAGGTGGTTATCACCTCGATAGAATCATCGCCGTTGATCAGTTTACTTGGACGGCCCATGTCGAACTGGTTTCGAAGTTCTGCAAAGACT
>CAJQQJ010000290.1 GCA_905480445.1 uncultured Alphaproteobacteria bacterium
ACAGACGTTACTTTGACATGGCCGAGTTCAAAGAGTGGAAAGCAGAAAGAGAGGCAAAACAAGAAACCGAAAACGTAATCAAAATCTGAACCTAAAACGCAATCTTACAGACCCAATTTACAGCAGATTCTGGACTTGACCTTTCGGATAGCTCATAGTCAGCATTTTTTCTAGTTCAATGATCGAAAGAAATTGCACTAGGTCCGATCATTCGCCAAGCTATGCTCAAAGCAAACAATCGAGATCGGAACTCTTATGTCTGGGAAAAGACTTGAATGAAGTTAGAAAAGCTGCCGTGGCTGTAGCACCAACAATTGCCACGACCCAACCTGGTGTGCCCATTTGTAGGAAGTCTTGGTTGAGGGTGCCGCGCCAAGCGATGTAGCCTGTCGTAAAGATGACTGCGAAAAAGCCGCGCCAAAATATGACCGCCCAAGCCTCAGCGCTCACACCCTTTGCAAAGAGACCAACCGTGCTAAAAACCACAGCCGAAACAACAACGAGCACTATGCCGATAAGGTGAGGTGACAGAGGCTTGTTGTTCGAACTATTCATCTAATCTCTACTTTGTTGCAGCTACATTTTTAATATAGCTGAGGACTGCTGACAAACTGTGTCAGTAGCCTGTTGTTAGACTGATGAAAGTTCAATCAATTTCTTGATAGCGTATAGGAATCTTGCTGTTGCCACCAACATTCAGGCCACAGAGAAAAGCGATCCAACCTTTCATAACCTGTTTTCTTTCGCTGGATTGTTAGTCATTCCAAATCAGAACTACTCGTTCAACCAAGTGATGGCTTCCTTTCTTGTTGCGAAGTAGGCGGTTGGAAAATTGGCGGGTCCTTCGTTTACTGGGGCCTTGCCGATGGCGGGCATACCTTGTGGCATAACGAAAGCGAACTTCTTTAGGCCAGCTGCGTTGTAACGAGGCACGATATGAACGTCGCGCCAGCCCATGTTCATCTTGGCAAAGTCCATCTTGAACTGGACCGCGTCGATCAGACCGTTAGAGCAGGTTGAGCGCTCGAAGGCTTCTACATAGCGGGTGAGAAAATCACTGAAATCATCGCCGTCCATT
Source organism: uncultured Alphaproteobacteria bacterium (assembly GCA_905480445.1). GTDB lineage: Bacteria > Pseudomonadota > Alphaproteobacteria > UBA7985 > CAJQQZ01 > CAJQQZ01. The sequence goes on from CAJQQJ010000290.1 coordinate 1,079, forward strand.
TCCGCCGTCGTGTCAAACCATCTGATCTCGACACAGTCGTCTTCAGGTCGATCAAGGACATCACCCCAAGAGTCGGAGTAAGCAACAGTCGCATTGGTCATTTCATGTTTTCCTTATGAATAGATTGGAAAGGCTTTACATAGAGAAGACGTTTTCACTTTTGCACTTTCGACAACAGATAAGAGTTTCCCTTCGCTTTCTGCAATGATCAAGTCAGCGATGACATTACCGAGATCCTGGAATTCAGTCTCTTTGAGGCCCCTGGTTGTTGCTGCACCGGTACCCAGTCTCAAGCCAACCCATTCGGGCGGGCGGGGACTGTCGAATGGGATTGGGTTTTTGTTGGATGTGATATCAGCAGCATCCAAAGCTTTTTCGACTTGGCTGCCTTTTAGGCCCTGATTGCGTAGATCCAACAGAACGATGTGAGTATCCGTACCACCAGAGACGATGGCGATGCCGCGACCCTTGAGGGTTTCAGCCAACATGCGTGCATTGCTTCTGACTTGCGTGGCGTAGGTTTTGAATTCTGGCTGTAAGGCTTCGCCAAGACAAACGGCTTTAGAAGCAATGACTTGTCTGTGGATTGAACCTTGGACACCAGGAAAGACCGCGGCTTGGAGTTTGCGAGCATAGTCTGTGTTCTTTGAGAGAATCACGCCTCCACGAGGACCGCGTAATGTCTTGGTAGTCGTACAAGTGACGATGTCAGCGAAAGGCAGAGGTGAGGGATGAACACCACCTGCTACCAGGCCTGCGAAATGTGCCATGTCGACATGATAGAATGCGCCGACTTGATCAGCAATTGAACGCATCCGCTCGAAATCGATCTCTCGAGGATAAGCTGAGCCACCAGCAATCAGCAGCTTTGGCCGCAATTCTTTGGCTTTGGCTTCCATAGCCTCATAGTCAATCACGCCAGTCTCTTTATCCACACCGTAATGATGAGCGTCAAACCAACGACCAGAAAGGTTAGCACCTAGACCGTGGCTGAGGTGACCACCAGCTGCTAAGTCCAAGCTCAGAACTCGGTCACCTGGTTTGACGAGAGTGAAAAATACAGCCAGATTCGCTTGGCTACCTGAGTGGGGCTGGACGTTGGCGTAGTCACAATCAAACAGTTGCTTGGCGCGGTCTATGGCCGCCTGCTCAACGACGTCAACAAAACGACCACCGCCATGAAAACGTGACCCCGGATAGCCTTCTAATGTCTTGTTGGTCATCTCATGACCAAGGGCATCTAGAACGGCCCGGCTGATAATGTTTTCAGAGGCGATGAGCTCGATCTGATTTTGCTGACGTGATTTTTCATCGCTTAACGCCTGCGCAATCATTGGGTCGGTCTGGCTGACAGGCTGGTCGAAGAAGAAGGTCATGGGCGGCTTTCTTTACGGGCTAGTGGATTCAAACAATAGAAGCTTCCTTTTGACAATAGATCTAGACTTTTGCAAACCAGTTCTGTTAGGCATTAGGAGTAGAAAAGCTAGGCCTATAATTTTTATGATCGTTCGACAAAAGGGACCGCCACTGAATGCTCTAAGAGCTTTTGAAGCGGCTGCAAGATTGGAATCTTTCGCGGCGGCCGCCGAAGAGCTGTCGGTTACTACTGGTGCAGTAGCTCAGCAAATTAAAAGCCTTGAAGCCTGGATCGATGCGCCATTGTTCGAACGTCATGCGCAAGGTGTTACTTTGTCGTCCGTTGGTCGCGAAGTACGCCCTCGCTTCGTTCAGGCTTTTGACAGCCTGTCTGAGGCGGTTCAAAGCTTGCAGACTGCTGTGGACCCCAATCATATCAGGATTGCTGCTTTGCATGCTGTGGCGCAGCTGTGGTTGTCTTCGGTGTTACCGAAAATTCGCAATGAGAACCCTGAACTCAACATTTCGATTTCTGCATCTGAAACCAAGCCAAACCTGGAAAGAGAACCGTTTGATATAGCAATCTTCTATGAAGATGCATCTGCCAGTGAGGAGCAGGAGATATTAGCCCAAGATCTGATTTTTCCACTGTGTAGTCCTGAATTGGCGGCCAAGATAAAGACCCCCGAAGATTTGGCGAGTTTCGTTTTGCTCAAAGATGAACAATGGTCGGATGACTGGGACCGATGGTTGAAAGAGCATCTTCCTCAACAAAAATCGAGATTTAGAAGCTCAACTTTTTCGCTTTACAGTCTTGCCGTTGAGGAAGCGAAAAACGGTGCTGGTGTTTTGATGGGGCACAAGGCTCTCGTTCAACCGGCGATTAGCTCTGGCGAGCTGGTTCAATTGTTCGCCGGAGAAACTGTATTGCCACGCTGTTTGACGCTTTCAGTTTCAACAATAGGTGCAGAGAATGAAGCGGTCGATAAAGTGGTACAATCGCTGCTTGGTTATCGGGAGAAAGATATTGCCTGAAACGGTTGTTGTTGAGATCTTACACACTGTAAATTTAATTTTGAAGTACTAAAGCACCGTTCGCTCAATCACCCAGTATGCCCCCATCAGCGCTATAGCGAGTGAACCAGGAACAACAACCACTTTTCTGTACCAGGGCTTCTTACCGAACCAAAAACCAACAAAGATGAAGCATAGAGCGATTACCGCCAGCTGACCGAATTCAACGCCAAGATTGAAGCCTAACAGGCCGGCAACGTAGTTTCCGTTAGGAAGACCAAACTCACTGAGTACACCGGCAAATCCTAGGCCGTGTAACAAACCGAAGGCAAAAACCAGTAAAGGTCTCCACTTCGTCATCCCTTTAAACAAAATGTTTTCCACGGCGACATAGACGATTGAGATTGCAATCAATGGCTCAACAAGAGACGCGGGCACGACTAGAACTCCAAAGAGGCCCAGTGCCAATGTTATGGTGTGAGCTAAAGTGAAAGACGTAACCTGAACCAAGAGTGGTCTGATCGCTGCTGAAAGTAAAAACAGACCAATGACGAAGAGGATGTGGTCCAAACCTAAAGGCACGATATGTTCGAAGCCAACTGTGATGTAGTTAGCAAAAACCGACCAAGCAGATTGTACAGTAATGCCAGCGATTGTTATCTCGGCCGAGCTGTCGCCATTCTGAAGGAAAGCAGAGTAGGCGTCGTCGCCTTCTTCTTCAGCTGTGCGGATGACAATAGATCCAAAGGTTGCGTCCCATCCAAAATTCATCGATTTTGCAGAGTTCGGCAAAGTGCCGGATACGGTCACTAGGGAGTCGCGAGGTAAATCGGTATCTCCGATTTCGGGAATAACGACTGCAGTGACCTGCCGACCAAGTTTGATGTCGTTCGTTTGGAGTTTGAGATTACCGAGAAAGGATTTCTCAAACTTCTGAAATTCGCGTCCTAAGTCATCGGGGGACATTGAGCGAAGTAGGTTGTATTTGTCTGCGTTAGTTGACTCGTCGGTGTCTTCATGGTCGGGGCCGATTTCAGCAATCAGGCTTTCAAGATTGACGTCGATAACGAGTTTGTAGCTGCTTGAGTCATTGCCGAATGACAACTCAGCGATGGCCGGCCTAATCTCGTGCGCTAGAGCAGCAGAGGTTGAAAGGATCAAAAATAGCAAAGCTTGACAGATCAGAGCTGTAGCGCGAAAGCTAGAAATCATTGTGGCCTTTCCTTCGGATGATTTTCTATGAACTATTCCAGAATTCTCGCTTTGGTTCTAGTGCCGATGTTTTTCGTGTATCAAGTTTCTTCTGTTGCTGCCCATGAGTTTTGGTTTGAACCTTTGTCTTACAAAGTCCAAGTAGGCGATAAGGTTCAGGCGCATCTGAAAAATGGTCAAAACTTCAAAGGTACAACGTACTCATACGTTAACGAGATCTTTGTTCGGTTTGATATCGCGACGCCAAATGGTGTTGAACCCGTGATAGTTCGAAGAGGGGACCGGCCTGCGCTTAATGTAGAAGCAAAGGCAGAAGGGCTGCATGTCCCAATCTACGGTTCAACGATGCAATGGGTACGTTACAACAAGCTAGAGAAGTTTGAGTCGTTTGTCAGAAGCGTTAAGTTGGATTGGGTTCTTGAGGCTCATAAAGAACGTGGGTATCCGTCGGAGAAAGTTCTTGAAACCTACTATCGTTACGCCAAATCGCTGATTGCTGTTGGGTCAGGAAAAGGCAAAGATCGCTTTTATGATCTACCAATCGAGTTTGTTGCTTTAACAAACCCCTATGTCGACAACACAAAAGATGGCGTTCGAGTTCAGCTGTTCCTTGAAGGGAAGCCTTTTGTTGGAGCGGACGTGCAGATCTTCCATTATGTAGCTGGCAGCGAAGATGCGGTCATGGACAGAACAACAACGGATGCTCAGGGAATGGCAATCATCTCAGTGTTCGAAGGCGGAAGTTTCCTCATCAACGCTGTCGATATCAGGGACCCAAGACCTGAAGGCGTTAAAAAAGGCGCCCACTGGGAAACTATCTGGGCGACCCTAACTTACGAACTGCCTGCTGGCTGACGTGGTTTTCCTGTGTAAGGCTTAGTGTAGCGTTCGTCTAAATCGGCTTCATCAACGATACCAATTAACACACCTGATTCTTTTGAGCTACCGCGTTTTCTTAGGAACTCCTCGTCGGTCATGGTGGTTCGTTGAGCAAAGCGACGGCTCCACTTGGCCATGCGTTTTTCCATCATTTCTATGATTTCTGCGTAGGCGGGGTCGGTTGCGAGGTCGACAAATTCATTGGGATCCTTTTCCAAATCGAACAACATAGGCCGAAAGGCATCAAAGAACGTATACTTCCACCTTTTGTCAGCAATCATGATCATGCGTGAATCTTTGGGCTTCAGATTGTGCTTTTTTGCAACAAGGTTCTGCGAAAAATCCATTTCGGAAATCACGAAATCGCGCCAGTCTTCCGGTTGTTCACCTTCTAAGAAAGGACGTAACGATTTGCCTTCGATAATATGTTCTGGGACTTTTCCGCCCGCATAATCCACAAAAGTGGCGGCTAGATCAATCGCTTCAATAAGGTCTTCACACACCGTGCCTCGCGCCTTGTCGGCTTTCTCCGATGGGTCGTAGATGATCATCGGCACTTTGACCGAGCATTCGTGAAACAGTTCTTTCTCGCCGAGCCAGTGATCACCCAGATAGTCGCCGTGATCAGAAGTCAGAACAATCATGGTCTCATCCATGCGTCCAGAGTTCTCCAAAAATTCGAAGAGCACTCCCATTTGATCATCGATCTGTTTTACCAAACCCATATAGGTTGGAACAACTTTGGCGCGGACATCGTCGCGCGCAAAAGCCACTGCAACTGGGTTTTCTGTGAAGCTTTCTAGGACTGGATGGGTGTTTTCTTTTTCTTGTTCAGATCGAACAACCGGTAAAACTTCATTGTGGCTGTACATTGAATGATAGGGGGCGGGCACAATGTACGGCCAGTGTGGTTTAATGAAACTGAGATGCATGCACCAAGGATCATCACCAGCTTGTTCAATGAATTCAATACCACGCCTGGTTAGGTAAGGTGTCTCTGAGTGCTCTTCTTCGATGTTAGCCGGTTTATCGGCGTATTTCATGAACCAACCCGAGGCCATCTCGCCTTCGTCCGTTACTGCAGAGTTTGCAAAGTCATGCCAAGGGTTATGGCTTTCGTAACCTTTTTCGCGCAGATATTCATTGTAACTCGTATTAAGGCCCGCAGGATCATAAAAGCCCTTTGGTCCTTCTGGCAGCAGACCGTCATCGCGCTCATAGACATCGAAACCACATTCCGCAACCCTGGCTCCGATCTCAGAATCAGGACGCAGGCCCAGTCTTGCCATGCCTTCAGCGTCTGCACGCATGTGGGTTTTTCCAACTAGAACTGTCTTCATTCCTAGAGGACGCAGGTGATCGCCCATCGTCATCTCGCCAACCTTTAGAGGTACCGTGTTAGCACCGCAGCCGTGACTATCGACATAACGTCCAGTGTAATAGGACATGCGGGATGAGCCACAGATAGTGGATTGAACATAGGCTTTGTTAAAGCGCACACCCATCGATGCGAGACGGTCGATATTGGGTGTCTTCAAGGTTGGATGTCCCGCACAACTGAGATAGTCAAACCTCAACTGGTCGAACATGATGAAGAGAATGTTCTTGGCTTTTTTGGTCATGGCTTACCCTGCATATGATTGCGGGCAAATTGCCTTTTGTTGATTGGGAATTCAACAGAAAAGAAGGGGCAGCAGGCTATGCCGCCCCAATAAAGCTTAGTTACTATTCAGCGGCCTCTGCATAGGCTTCCATTGGTGGGCAGGAGCAAACCAAATTACGGTCGCCATAAACTTGATCGACACGGCTGACAGGAGCCCAATATTTGGTTCCTCTCGGTTGGTCGGAAGGATAAGCACCGAGTGATCTAGGGTAGGGATGGGACCAGTCGTCTGACATTAGATCCTCGGCAGTATGTGGTGCGTTATGAAGCGGATTGTCGTCCGCTGGCCATTCACCTTTCTCAACCTTGGCAATCTCTTCTCTGATTGACAACATGGCATCGCAGAAGCGGTCCAGCTCTTCTTTGGATTCACTTTCCGTTGGCTCAATCATCAAAGTACCCGGAACAGGGAAAGACATAGTCGGCGCATGGAAACCATAGTCGATTAATCGCTTGGCAATATCATCAACAGTTACGCCAGTTTCTTTGAACTGGCGAACATCAATGATGCACTCGTGTGCAACCCAGCCACCAGGCCCCGAATAGAGGACTGGGTAGGCTGAGCTCAAACGTTTGGCCATGTAGTTAGCATTTAGTATAGCCAACTCCGTTGCCATTTTCAGGCCGTCGCCGCCCATCATCTTCATATACATCCATGAGATTGGCAGAATTGAAGCCGAACCAAAGGGAGCGGATGAAATAGTGCCACCCTCTCGTTCTGTCTCATGGATTTGATGACCAGGTAGGTAAGGTGCCAAGTGTGATCTCACGCCAATGGGACCAACACCGGGGCCGCCGCCACCATGTGGGATACAGAAAGTTTTATGCAAGTTCATGTGAGAGACATCAGCGCCGAATTCGCCTGGCTCACTCATACCGATCTGGGCGTTGAGATTTGCACCATCCATGTAAACTTGACCGCCGTTATCATGAATGATCTGGCAGATATCACGGATCGACGCTTCGAAAACGCCGTGGGTTGATGGGTAAGTGATCATAAGCGCTGAGAGCGCGTCTGTGTGCTTTTCAGCTTTCGCTTTAAGATCTTCAACATCAACGTTGCCCTCATCGTCACATTTGACAACAACAACCTTCATTCCCGCCATCTGGGCCGAAGCCGGATTGGTTCCGTGCGCAGAACTAGGGATCAAACAGATATTTCTTGAGCCTTGTCCTTGAGAGTCCTGAAAGGCCTTGATCGCTAGCAAGCCTGCGAACTCGCCTTGGCTTCCGGCATTGGGTTGAATTGAAACAGCGTCAAAGCCTGTCACTTTGCAAAGCATGTCTTCGAGATCGCGTATCATCGCCTCATAGCCGATCCATTGATCGGCTGGTGCAAAGGGATGAATGTTGCCGGTTTCTTCCCAAGTTACAGGGATCATCTCAGCGGCTGCATTAAGTTTCATGGTGCATGAGCCAAGCGGGATCATAGCTCGATCCAGAGCGAGATCTTTGTCCATCAGCTTACGCAGATAACGCATCATTTCTGTTTCCGAGCGATAGAGATGGAAACAGTCTTGGCTCATATAGGAAGAGCGACGTATCAAGGACTTAGGTAAGTTTTCGCCAGCTAGTTCAACGGATACTCTGTCCTTGCCCATTGCCTTAGCAATGACTGAAAGCAGAGTGTTGACGTCAGCAAGAGAGTGGGTTTCATCGAATGACAAAGTGATCTGTTGATCGCTGCCTTTACGAAGGTTGAAGCCAGATTCAGCAGCAGATTGAATAATCGCATCCGTGCTAGAACCTGTTTGAACGGCAACTGTCTCAAAGAAGTTATCGCTACTGGATAAACCTAGTTTGCTAACACCATCAGCAAATGAGTTTGCCAATCGGTTCACCTTAACGGCTATTTCTTTCAGGCCTTCTGGCCCGTGATAAGAGGCGTACATGGCAGCGATTACAGCAAGCAGAACTTGAGCCGTACAGACGTTCGATGTAGCCTTCTCACGTCTGATATGTTGCTCACGTGTTTGCAATGCTAGCCGGTATGCATCGCGGCCCTTGCTGTCTATAGACAAGCCAATCAGGCGACCAGGAATGTTGCGTTGTTGTTTCTCATTGACGGCCATGTAAGCCGCATGCGGTCCGCCAAAGCCCATTGGCACACCAAACCGCTGTGTACATCCAACAACGATGTCAGCGCCTAGTTCGCCTGGCGGCGTTAATAATGTCAAAGCCAGCAGATCTGCTGCCACAATAGCGAGGGCCTTGTTTTCATGTGCTGCGGCAATGAAGTCGCCAGGGCTCTGAACAAGACCATCTGTACCTGGATACTGGAGCAGAATACCGAAAACATCGTCGAAACTTGGGAGACCAGAACGAGGGTCAAATAGCTCTATCGTGATATCTTGTGGAACAGCCCTGGTTCTGACAACATCAATTGTTTGTTGGTGACAATTCTCGGCCACCAAAAACTTGGACTTCTTTCCTCTGGCATTACGGTGCGCCATTGCCATGGCTTCCGCCGCCGCAGTACCTTCATCCAAAAGCGAGGCACTAGCAACTTCCATTGCCGTTAATTCCGTCACCATCGTTTGGAAATTAAACAAAGCCTCCAGTCGACCTTGCGAAATTTCAGGCTGGTAAGGCGTATAGGCCGTATACCAACCTGGATTTTCCAAAAGGTTACGTAGGATTACTTTTGGCAAGTGTGTGCCATAATAACCTTGGCCAATGAAAGACTTGGCGATCTTGTTTTGCGAGAAAAGCTCTTTCAAGCTTTGCAAAGCTTCTTCTTCTGTCTGTCCGCCAGGAAGATCCAATAACTCAGAACTTCGGATAGTTGAGGGGACGACAGCATCAGCCAAATCGTTCAACGAAGTCAAACCAAGGGTTGCTAGCTGGCTTTGAATATCAGCGGGCCGGGGCCCAAGATGACGGAATATAAACGGGGAGGATGGGTCTTGCACATTAATGCCTTTAGATCAGGATTCAGATTCAATGAAGGTTTTGTATTCGTCCGCCGTCATTAGTTCATCAAGCTCGCTTTTGTCAGAAATCGACATTTTGAAGAACCAGCCGTCTGCCTCTGCAGATGCGTTTACAGTCGCAGGTTCATCGGCCAATAAGTCATTGATTTCAATCACTTCACCGGTCAAGGGAGCATAGACATCAGAGGCTGCTTTGACAGATTCAACGACTGCAATATCGTCTCCTTTGTCAAATTCAGCACCGACTTCCGGTAGGTCGATAAAGACGATATCACCCAATTGCTCTTGCGCGAACTCTGTGATGCCGACCAAAGCGGTATCACCCTCAACGTCCAACCATTCGTGTTCTCTACTGTATTGTCTAGCCATGATTTTCTCCTGTTATTTTGGTTTTCTGTAATAGTTTTGTTTAACAAACGGAAGGTCAGCAACTTTGCAAGGAAGTCGTTTTCCTCTCACTTCTGCTTCTAGTGCCGTTCCGATTTCTTTCAGATCTGTGCGAATGATTGCCATTGCAACTGGATGGCCTGCTGATGGACCGAAGCCACCGCTGGTAATAGTTCCAACTTGTTCGTCGCCTGAGAAAAGAGCCGTTCCTTCACGCATGGGGGCTCTGCCTTCGGGCTTGATCCCGACACAGATGCGTTTCGGTCCGTCAGTGATTTCTGACAGAATGCGTTCAGCGCCAGGAAAGCCGCCTGTTGCTCTTCTAGATTTCGGAATGGCCCAAATTATGTCAGCCTCGACGGGTGTGGTTTCAGTATCAAGCTCATGGCCGTAAAGGCAAAGGCCAGATTCTAAACGCAGAGAGTCGCGAGCACCCAGTCCGATTGCCTCAACCTCTGTCTCAGCCAATAGCAATCGCGAAATTCTATCTATGTCCGAATTGGGAATGGAAATTTCGTAGCCGTCTTCGCCTGAGTAGCCTGAACGGCTGACACGGCAATTCACGCCATCAATGTCAGCGAAAATGCAGGACATGAAACCCTGTGTTTCGGCAGCTGGCGCAAAGCGGCTCAAGACTGCTGAGGCTTGTGGCCCTTGCAGTGCTATCAAGCCTTGATCATTATGCTCAACGATCTCGACATCTTGCAGGTGCTTTCGCATATGCGCAAGGTCACCTTCTTTGCATCCGGCATTAATGACCAGGAACAACTTTCCTTCGCCATCCTTGGTGATCATCAGATCATCAATGACACCGCCATCTTCTGTTGTGAAGAAGGAGTATTTTATGCGCCCTGGCTTTAGCGCCTGGACATCAGCCGGTAGTAGGGCCTCAAGTTTTTGTTCGACCTTGTCGCCACTTAACTCAACCTGTCCCATGTGTGATACATCAAACAACCCCGCTGCAGCGCGCGTATGGAGGTGCTCCTTCATAATACCGAGCGGGTATTGCACAGGCATATCATAGCCTGCGAAGGGGACCATTTTACCACCAAGTTCTTGGTGAAGTGAAAATAGGGCAGTTTGCTTAGTTACTGACATAGTGTTTAGCCGTTGCTCCAACAAAATAAATGCGTTGCACCACTTGCGAAAGTGGCGTTCTGCACCCATCTGTCGAAAGCCTGAGAGCTTCACCTACCTCTCGGTCGGCTTACACCTTCGGCGAGACCCATGAGGGGCCCACTTTCCAGATAACTGGCAGTCTAAGCGGTTCATTGTGCCTGAGAGTTTCCGGGCGGTTGCTCCTTCGGCGACTGGAAGACCAATTCTCTCCCGCTTAGTCTGGGCTGGGGCAGTCTGCCGCAGCCAGTCAGTTGATGCCAACATATGGAATTGTCGTTCACTGTCAAGCATGAGTCGTGCTTTAATCGAGATAATGTGAGAGCAGGTTGCACTTTCTGTTACTCCTCAGTCATCCAGGCATGATAAAAGCCCAGAACAATTGTTTAGAATCGGACCCCATGAAAAGAAATCGCAATACAAAAGTCATTGCCACGATTGGCCCTGCTAGCGCTAGTAAAGATCGAATCCGAGAGCTGGTCGTTGCAGGCGCAGACGTTTTTCGTCTCAACTTCAGTCATGGTACGCATGACGATCACAAAAAAGTTCACGGGTTTATTCGTGACCTCGAGAAGGAACTAGAAAAACCGATTGCTATTCTATGTGATCTCCAGGGTCCTAAACTGCGGCTTGGTACGTTCGAGAATGGTAAAGTGGAGCTAGTCCAAGGGCAGACTTTCCGACTGGTGCTGAAGAAAGTTCAAGGAAACGAGTCACGGGTGACAATGCCTCATCCTGAAATATTTGCAGCCTTAGAAACCGGCGCAGAGTTGTTGCTTGATGATGGTAGAGTGCGCTTAAAGGTCAAGGACTGCGGCCCTGATTTCGCATCAACTGAAGTTATGGCAGGCACCACGCTAAGCGACCGCAAAGGCGTCAACGTCCCTGATAAAATTTTGCCTATTGATGCAATTACCAATAAAGACCGTGAGGACCTCATTTTTGCTTTGGGTCTTGGCATTGATTGGGTCGCGATGTCTTTTGCTCAAAAGCCGGACGACGTGGATATGGTCAAGGAAGCCATTGCTGGTGCTGCACCTTTGATGGTAAAAATTGAAAAGCCCTCCGCGGTCATTAACTTGGAAGAAATGATTCAGCGTGCTGATGCAATTATGGTTGCGCGCGGAGATCTCGGTGTGGAGATGCCACCAGAGAAGGTGCCTGGTGTTCAAAAGGAAATCATTCGTGCTTGCCGCCATGCCGGTAAGCCGGTTGTAGTTGCTACTCAGATGCTCGAA
>CAJQQJ010000291.1 GCA_905480445.1 uncultured Alphaproteobacteria bacterium
AAAAGCAGTACTAGTCGACGGGGTCGATTTGGCTGAATTGGCGATCACCTCTGATTTGATAGTCGAAAGCGGGCAAGCTCCTAGTGATGCCTTCACGCTTGATGAAGTTGAAGGGGTTGCAGTCGTCGTTGGCCGGGCTACCGGCGGCAAATGTGAGCGTTGTTGGAAGATTATGCCGGAAGTTTCTGAGACACAGCCAGTTTGTGGCCGTTGTGGTGAAGCCACAGCTCACATAGTTTAGGTCGCACACATTGTACCGCCTCGTCACTGTATTAGCGCTGATAACCCTTGTTCTAGATCAAGCTAGCAAACTGTGGGTTAGGTTAGACTTGTTTGCTTTTAATCCCTATGCAGAGGTCACAGTCACGCCGTTTTTTAATCTTATTCTTAGATTTAACCCCGGCGTCAGCTTTTCATGGTTTGCCGATTTCGGTGAAATCGGGCGGTGGGTACTTTCGGCTCTTACTGTTGTGATTGTCATTGCAATCTTATGGTGGTTGCGTAGCGAGCCAAGGAAATGGCCGTCTGTCGGTGTAGGATTGATCGTTGGCGGTGCGCTGGGAAACCTAGTGGATCGACTTTACATCGGCGCCGTTGTAGACTTCTTAGACTTTCACGTAGGTGAATGGCATTACGCAACTTTTAACGTTGCAGACAGCGCTATTTTTTGCGGCGTAGGATTTATTTTGTTGGACCTCTTTCTTTCCAAAAAAGAAGCATGAGTGAGTTTGGCTATGTTTGTTGTACCTAAAACTACATTTTTCGTTTTCTTAGCGGGCGCTTTGTTGCTGTCGGCTGGCTGTAAAAACGGACGCGTCGATGCTCGGCCATTGGGACTGACAAGTGCTCCTGATGCTTTCAACATAGAAACGAATGATCCGTTGGAGGTACCAAAAAATGCAAAGGCTTTACCTCGGCCCAATGCAAATGCCCCAGATCTGCAAGATACTAGAACCTCTAACAAGGTGAGCCGATTACTGGGTGCGCCAGCAGAGCAACAAGCGAGCGTTAGTGAGATCGGATTGTTGCAGCAGACTGGTGGTTTGACGGCCTCTAACCAAATCCGTGATGTGTTGGTGAGCGACCGCATAGCTATTCTGGACACAAAGAAAAAGAAGAAGGGCTTCCTCGACAAGTTCCGCTCCCAAGATAATCCAGAGTTAGGCGACGTCGCACTGGATACAATTATCGAGAATAACAAGCTCACGGAGCAAGGCATTGCGATTAACAGCCGTAAGCATAAGATCCGTCGCATTAGACAGGGTTTGCCAGCCGCAATTTATTGACCCTGGTCAATTCCTGGTCACGAAAAGTTTATTGTGCCTGCCTTGAAACTGCCTCACCGTGAGAGCAGGTTACACCTAATTTCTTCATCCCCTAGAGGACCACAATGCTATTGACCAAAACCAAATCTTGCACTCGGATTGGGCTTGTTGCCGTTTCAATCCTTTTTTCTTTTGTGTCGCCCAGCGCAGCGCAGGTTTTTGAGCTTGAAAGTTTCACGTTGGATAACGGCCTCGAGGTGGTCATCATTCCAAACAAACGCGCGCCCGTCGTAACACAGCTTTTAATGTATCGTGTTGGCGCTGCAGATGAGCCTTGGGGCAAGTCAGGCATTGCGCATTTCTTTGAGCACCTGATGTTTAAGGCGACGACGAACCGTAAAAACGGGGAGTTCTCTGATCTCGTTGCTGCTTATGGTGGGCGCGACAACGCTTTCACAGCGCGCGACTACACTGGATACTATCAAACGGTTGCAAATGATCAGCTAGGCTTAATCATGGAGCTGGAGGCAGATCGGATGAGAAATCTGCTAATAGATGATGACCAAATCGAGCCTGAACGCGGCGTGATATTGGAGGAGCGTAAATCACGCACGGACAACAATCCGTCTCAGCGATTATTCGAGCAAGCCTGGGCTGCAACCTTTCGAAATCACCCCTACGGTATTCCTATTATTGGGTGGGAGCATGAGATTAAACAGCTTTCTAAGCAAGATCTAAGGGAGTTCTACGATCTTTGGTATGCACCAAACAATGCCATCCTCGTGATCGGGGGAGATGTGGAGGTCGAAGATGTTCGCAAACTTGCAGAGCTCCATTATGGCCCGCTTGAGCCGTCCTCCGGCATCAACGAGCATCGTGAGCGTCCCCAGGAACCACCACAACAGTCGGCCCGTCGCGTAGTTTTAGTGGACGAACAAGTCTCCACGCCTTTTATCTCGGTCTACCAACAAGTACCCTCTTACGCTTCATCGAAACGGCAAGGCAAACCGGAACTCGGGTATGCCCTCACACTCTTAAGCGAAATCATTAGTGAAGGCGGCAGAGGTTTTCTTTATAAAGATTTGGTCCAGGAGAAAGAACTGGCCGTTGGCGCCGGCTCTTTCTATGTCGACGATTCCTACGATGATACGATCTTTGGTTTCTACGTCAGTGTTCGAAGTGGCATTGAGCCGGAAGCAACCGAAGAAGCAATGTGGAAAGCATTACTTGAGTTCATTGAAAAGGGGGCGACCCAGGAACAGCTTGATGCTGCGAAACAGCGCCTGCTCGACTCAGTCTATCTTACGAGGGACAACATACTTAGCATCCCTAGGATTGTAGGCGTCGCAATGGCTACGGGGTCTACCTTAGAAGAAGTACAGAGATGGCCCGATTACATTGATGCAGTCACTCTTGAACAAGTCAATGAAGCGGCCAAGCTCTTGACTAACCGCGATATAGCTGTGACTTCAGTTCTCAAGCGCCCGGAGACAACAAAATGATAAAGTCATTCGTTTTAACTCTTGTTACTCTGTTTGCTGTGAGCACCACGGTTCAGGCCATTGATATAAAGCGTATCACCGCAAACGACGGTCAGGAAATATGGCTTGTCGAAGATCATTCAAATCCAGTTGTGTCCCTCCATTTCGCCTTCCAAGGCGGGGAAGGCAATGACCCTGAAGGTAAAGAAGGGTTAGCCAACTTTCTTGCGGGCACCATGGATGAAGGCGCTGGTTCTTATGAGGCTGAGGCTTTTCATAAAAAGCTAACGGATCATTCAATCAGTCTTTCTTTCAGTGCAAAACGAAATGGCTTTGAAGGCAAGCTCGTGACGCTGAAGAAATACCAAAGCATTGCAGCTGACTTGATGAGATTGTCTCTGACCGAACCGCGCTTTGATCAAGAGGCTGTGGACCGGATACGCCAGCAAATTTTACTCTCCGTTGAAAGCAACGGCAGAAAAACTGATAGTGTAGCTAATAGCCTTTTGAAAAAAGTACTTTATGGCGATCACCCCTTTGCTAGAGAAAGTGAAGGAACTTTGGAAACGGTGAAATCGATCACACCGGCCGACCTGAAAGCCTTCCAAGAAAAGCTGGTGACAAAGGATAAATTGATCATCGGCTTATCTGGGGCTGTTACTGAGGAAGAGGCTTTAGATCTCTATGAGCAGGTATTTGGTACTGTGCCGACACACACTGCTGTGCCACTTGTCGCCGCCGTGGATATTCAGACGACAGCTGAAACATTAACTGAAAGCCGTCCCGTACCACAGACTACACTGGTTTTAGGCCAAAGAGGGCTCAACCGAAATGACCCAGATTACTTTGCAGGTTACTTAGTGACGCATATCATGGGTGGTGGTTCTTTCGGATCTCGCCTCTACTCAGAAATCCGAGAAAAACGAGGTCTCACCTATGGCGTCTATTCATATATGGTATCGGAATTGAACTATGAGCTTTTGCTCGCTCAAATGAGTACTGCAAATGAAACCGTTGATGAAGCTATTGAAATTCTGCGTGCTGAATGGAAACGAATGGCAGAAGAAGGCCCAACAGTTGAAGAGTTGGAAAAAGCCAAGCGTTACATAATTGGTTCTTATGCTCTCAATTTTTCGACGACTGGATCCGTTGCCAGATTGTTGGTTGGCCTCCAAGTCAACGAGCTTGGCATTGACTATCCGACGAGACGCACGCAGCTGTTTGAATCAGTAACTATTGAACAGGCAAAGAAGGCTGCTGCTCGATTGTTCCTTCCGGATGAGTTGACAATTGTCGCTGTTGGTGGAGAGCGCTAAAACCAACTGAGATTGAGTGGTGCGCAAGCATTGCTCTTCTAAATTGCCTCCACTCAATTTTTCCTATCTTTTTCCCGAGGACTGCAATAAGCAGCGACTATGACTTACACTCATGATTTTTCAGCCTGTTTTTCACAAGATAATGCCGAACGATTTGATGAGGCCACTCTTGCCCCTTGGCTTGCCAAAACCGCCGAGGCGGTCGACTGGCTGCGTGAGGTTTACGCTAAGGGTGAGATGGAACTTCTCAAACAACCCGAAAGCCGTGATGGCTTTGATGACTGGCGTGTGATCGCCTCGGCTTGGCGTGAAAACTACACCGACATCGTAGTTTTGGGCGCTGGTGGTGCAAGCCTCGGTGGCCAAAGCCTCTGTGCGGTTGGGTATGATCAACCAGGCCCCCGTATGCACTTCCTAGATAACCTCTCACCAACAAAGCTTAATTGGGCTTTGAACGTTCTAGACCCGGAAGCAACGGCCGCCATCGCCATCTCTAAATCTGGCGCAACCAGCCAGACATTGGCGCAGGCTTCGGTGATTTTTGATTGGCTGGGGGACGCTGTTGGCCCTGAGCACCTCTTTGAGCAAGCAGTAGTAATTACGGAAAACAAGGATGCTAACCCGCTTCGTTTATTGTCTGAGCGCGCTCAGATAATTTCTCTTGATCACCCGACGGAGATTGGGGGCCGGTTTTCAGTTTTATCTGTAGTTGGGTTGTTGCCAGCGCTTCTTTCTGGTTTAGACATTGAGGCGGTTAGAAAAGGTGCGCAAGAGGTCCTCGAGAAGACGGTTCATTGCCAGAGAATCGAAGAGAATCCTGTGGCGATGGGGGCCGCGCTTTCTGTGGCGTTCGAAAAGGAAAAACATGTCTCGTCAACTGTGTTGATGACCTACGCTGAAAAACTGACAGCTTTTGGTCAATGGCACCGACAGCTGTGGGCGGAAAGCCTTGGCAAAGATGGTCATGGCACGACACCTAGCCCGGCAGTTGGTACTGTTGATCAACACAGCCAACTCCAACTCTATCTTGAGGGGCCGGCAGACAAATGGTTCACTTTCATTCGCGAAGACACGCGTGGGCAGGGCCATGATATACCAAGTAAATGGCTTCAACCTCAGCAATTGGACTACTTAAGAAACAGAACGCTGGGTGATATGTTCTACGCAGAAGGCCAGTCAACCATTGATACCTTGGTTGAGAAAGGGCGGCCTGTTCGCGTCTTCGAGATTGACCGTGTTGACGAGATGACTATTGGCGGCCTGTTTATGCATTTCATGTTAGAGACGATTTTGTCAGCCAGATTGTTAGATGTTAATGCTTTTGATCAACCAGCGGTCGAAAGCGGCAAGAAATTGACCCGGCACTACTTACGCGCAATGAACTAATTGACTCCGTTGAGCAGCCTTTCTATTGAGCTGTTTCATTCTTCTTTGGTCACATAAAGGTACTCGGCTATGGCAATTTCAGACCAAGAAAAACTTGAACTCGAGGCAGCGGCCTTTCGACGTTTGGTTTCTCACCTTCAGGAACGAACTGATGTTCAGAACATTGATTTGATGAATCTCTCTGGTTTCTGCCGTAACTGCCTTTCGAAATGGCTTGCTGCGGAAGCAACGGACAAAAATCTGGATCTCGATCTGGAACAAGCCCGAGAAGAAGTTTATGGGATGCCTTATTCCGACTGGAAGTCAAAATTCCAGAAGGAAGCGACAGCAGAGCAGCTTCAAAAACTTGCTGAAAATCACTAACTCACAGAACTAGGAATTACGAATGGTAGATGTTGGCGGCGTAGCCGGTGATCAATTGCTTCAGTACATTGAACGCATTGAAAGATTAGAAGAAGAGAAAGCAACAATCGCTAGCGATATACGCGAAGTTTTTGCGGAAGCCAAAGGCAACGGTTTTGACACAAAAATTATGCGTCAACTCATTAAGTTAAGATCAATGGAAGAGAGTGATCGCCAAGAGCAAGAGTTCCTATTGGATCTCTACAAGCGTGCGCTGGGTATCGACATGACGCCTGAAGAATAGGCTAAAAAATGGCGGAGGCGACACCTACGATAGAAATCAAGCTGAACACCCCCAGTAGAAAACCTATTTTTAACACGTCTGTCCCCATTTATTATTGCCCGCTTTATAGCGAGCGAAGAAATGGAAAGAAATAGTTAAAATTAGAAATACCTATTGATTTTGATAGCTGTTGCAAGTCTGCATCTATTCAGGAATTGCTAAAGAAAAAGCCGCGATCAAATGACCGCGGCTTTCTGTTTTATTCTTACCTTTTCAAAGTAAGATTTAGGCCAGATCGAAACGATCTAAGTTCATAACTTTGCCCCATGCAGCGACGAAGTCATTAACGAAGCGTTTCTCTGAGTCAGAACAACCATAAACTTCAGCAATAGCTCTCAATTGAGAGTTCGAACCGAAGACCAGATCAACTCTTGATGCTGTCCACTTCTTGGCACCCGAAGAACGGTCCGTTCCGGCAAACTCAGTCGCTGAGTCTGAAGTAGCTTTCCACTCTGTGCTCATATCAAGAAGATTGAGGAAGAACGCGTTGTTCAAAGTGCCTGGCTTGTCCGTGAGAACACCGTTTTGAGACTGCCCTGAATTTGCATTCATGGCACGCATACCACCCACAAGAACGGTCATCTCTGGTGCTGTCAATGTCATCAGCTGAGCACGGTCAATCAACAATTCTTCAGCAGAGATTGTGTATTGAGCTTTTTCATAGTTGCGGAAACCATCGGCGATTGGTTCCAAGACATCGAAGCTTTCAATATCAGTTTGGTCTTGTGAAGCATCCGTGCGGCCTGGGCTAAATGGTACTTCAACCTCATGTCCAGCATCTTTAGCTGCTTGCTCAACAGCGGCACAGCCACCCAAAACAATCATATCAGCCAGCGAGATCTTTTTGCCACCAGACAAGGCACCGTTAACGTCAGCCTGAATGGCTTCCAATTTCCCGAGCACTGTTGAAAGTCGGGCAGGGTCATTAGCTTCCCAATCCTTCTGAGGAGCAAGACGAATGCGGGCTCCATTGGCACCACCGCGTTTGTCTGATCCGCGGAACGTAGAGGCCGAGGCCCAAGCCGTTGATGCAAGTTCAGAAACAGTTAGGCCTGACGCGAGGATCTTGCCCTTGATGCCTGCGGCATCGCCAGCATCGATGAGAGCGTGATCAGCCGCAGGAACTGGGTCCTGCCAGACCAACTCTTCGGACGGCACTTCTGCACCAAGGTAGAGCGCACGTGGGCCCATATCGCGGTGTGTCAGCTTGAACCAAGCACGGGCAAAGGCATCAGCAAACTCGTCAGGATTTTCATGGAAACGACGAGAAATAGGCTCGTAGATTGGATCCATGCGTAGCGCCATATCAGCCGTTGTCATCATCGGTGCATGGCTTCTAGATGGATCATGTGCGTCAGGAACAGATCCTTGAGCTGATGCATCCTTGGCAACCCACTGCTGTGCGCCAGCAGGGCTCTTCGTTAGTTCCCATTCGTAGCCGAACAGAGTATCGAAAAAGTTGTTGTCCCAAGTGGTCGGTGTGGAGTTCCACGCGCCTTCGATGCCACTGGTTGTCGTGTGAACACCTTTACCACTGCCGAACGCGTTAGACCAACCCAGGCCTTGCTCTTCGATACTGGCACCTTCGGGCTCTGCACCAACGAGGTCAGGATCGCCTGCTCCGTGGGCCTTACCGAAAGTATGACCACCAGCCACGAGGGCCACTGTTTCTTCGTCATTCATTGCCATACGACCGAACGTATCGCGAATATCAAAACCGGAAGCAATTGGATCTGGATTACCGTTAGGACCTTCTGGGTTAACGTAGATCAAGCCCATCTGTACCGCACCCAAAGGAGTTTCAAGTTCACGGTCGCCAGAATAACGCTTGTCACCCAACCATTCTGCTTCTTTGCCCCAGTAAACGTCTTCTTCAGGCTCCCAAACGTCAGCACGTCCTCCAGCGAAACCAAAGGTTTTGCCACCCATGGACTCAATCGCGCAGTTGCCAGCGAGGATCATGAGATCGGCCCAGGAAATTTTGTTGCCGTATTTTTGTTTCAGCGGCCAAAGTAGGCGGCGGGCTTTATCTAGGTTACCGTTATCGGGCCAGCTGTTCAAAGGTGCGAAACGTTGCGTACCGGTTGAACCGCCCCCACGTCCATCACTTGTGCGGTAAGTACCGGCACTGTGCCACGCCATGCGGATAAAGAATGGACCGTAGTGCCCGTAATCTGCTGGCCACCAATCTTGTGAATCAGTCATTAAAGCAAAAAGATCGTCTTTTAATGCTTTCAGATCGAGTGATTTAAATTCTTCAGCATAGTCGAAACCCTCTTCCATCGGATTAGACAGAGACGAATGTTGGTGAAGAATTTTAAGATTAAGCTGATTAGGCCACCAATCTTGGTTAGTTGTACCACCGGTGGATCTACTTGTATGACCACCACCTGTAAAAGGGCACTTGCTCATTGAATCATCAGGCATATCGTTCGTTTACTCCGAATTTTTCAGTTTTTAAGCTTTGCACCGCACGGCTAGATCTCTAGTTACAAAGAAGATGATCCAATAGAGCGGTTTGAGAGAATCCCAGATTTAGCTGTAAATCTTATAACAAATTAGAATTATTCTAGAAAGTTCAAACTAGAAAATACTGGGGGAAAAACTCGTGGGGCTAGTCCAGAAGCAAAAAAACTTCGTGATTCACAGCCGCAAAGGTTTTGGTCTCTACGATTTCACAGAAGAAATAGCCGATTGGTTGAGAGAAACTAGGGTGACGACAGGGCAGGTCACTGTCTTTTGCCAACACACATCAGCCTCTTTGATCATACAAGAAAATGCTGATCCAGATGTTCAAGCCGATCTTGTCAACTTTTTCCGCCGTTTGGTGCCAGACGGCCCTGTTGGCTATATTCATACTCTAGAAGGCCCAGATGATATGCCAGCCCACATAAAGACCGCTTTGACTGCAAGCCAATTAACGATACCAGTCGCACACAGGCGAATGGTTTTAGGCACTTGGCAGGGGATCTATCTTTTTGAGCATAGAGCGAGGCCGCATCAGCGCTCAGTCGTTGGGCATTTCATTGGAGAAGTCACATGAGTCCAATTGAAATCCCTTACAAGGAGGCCGCATTACTGTTGTTGAACAAACAGCATTTGGCGGGCGCTAAATCGTCACTTGGAAAATTGGATGAAGTTCAACAGCTTGTGAAAGACTTGGCCTATGTCCAGGTTGATTCCATCCAATATGTTGAGCGTGCCCATCATATGATTTTGCAAGCGCGGGGTGCTAGTTACAAACAAGCCCATCTCCATACCTTGATCGAAAAACAGAAAACTCTCTTTGAAAATTGGACTCATGACGCCACTGTCTTACCGGTTGATTTCTTTCCCTATTGGAAATTGAGATTTGAGCGCGAACAGGAGAGGGTAGCTAGTTCTTCATGGTGGGCGGCCCGCGGTGATGATTTTGAGGCTGAACAAACCAAAGTAATGAATCGGATTGTCAAAGAAGGCCCTCTGCGAGCAAGGGATTTTGCAGATGATCGCCCTGGACGAAAAGGCGGATTGTGGGAATGGGATCCAACTAAAACAGCGCTTGAGTTTCTTTGGCGCACTGGAAAGCTGGTCATTGCGGGACGCGACGGCTTTCAAAAGATCTATGACTTGGTTGAAAATGTTATTCCAAACCATTTAGTAGAAAAAGAATTGAGCCATCGGGAGATAGTCGATTGGGCTTGCCGAGAAGCTATGAACCGGCTCGGTCTTGCGACACCAATGGAGCTGGCTGCATTCTGGGGCTTCATCAAAAGAGGCGAGGCGCAAGCTTGGTGTGATGAGAGGCTCGATAAAGAATTGATCTCAGTAACCATTACCAAAGGCAAGAATGACCGTCCTAAGCA
Organism: uncultured Alphaproteobacteria bacterium; assembly: GCA_905480445.1. Lineage (GTDB taxonomy): Bacteria > Pseudomonadota > Alphaproteobacteria > UBA7985 > CAJQQZ01 > CAJQQZ01. The sequence continues at coordinate 9,979 of CAJQQJ010000291.1, forward strand.
GGTTCTGGCCTGGAACAATCTGCAAGCG
>CAJQQJ010000292.1 GCA_905480445.1 uncultured Alphaproteobacteria bacterium
GAATGCACAATGACGCTGTTGCTACAGGCTGCTGAAAAAGGTGGTGATTTCACCTTCATTCCCAATTCACGAACAGACGAAGCAGAAGATCGTGAGACAGTTGACAAGTTTCTGGCGGGTGACATGTCGAAGGCTCAGTCCTTCAGCCGAGGTGCGGGCACATTCACGCTGTTCAGAGGGGGATACTCACTGCATGGCGTGACAAAGGTTGAGGGCAATCGTCCCAGGGTGACTGCGATCATGACCTATAGCGAACAACCAAACGAAGTGATCGGCGACGAAGTTAACATCCGTATCTACGGGAAAAGAGCAGAAAAGATTATCGCCGAGCAACGTTCGGCTTAACTCACGGGAAAAACAAAAATGAAAACAGCTTTATTGGTCATCGACGTACAAATGGCTTTGGCAAACGATGACGCAGCCGGTGCGGACAGGTCTTGTCCACAAGCCAATGACAATATTACAAGCCTTCTGTCGGCTTTTCGCGAACGCGGTGACAAGGTCGTCCATATCCATCATCACGGTACGGATCTAGATGATCCCTTTCATGCTGATGCCCCGGGGGCCGCTGTCCAACCTTTTGCTAGCCCGGCCAATGACGAGCCCGTGTTGGTTAAGAATGTCAGCAGTGGTTTTATCGGAACAAGTCTGGAAGAAAATCTGAGAGCGGATGGAGTTGAACGTTTGGTTGTTTGTGGTGCAACGGCCAATCATTGTGTTGAGTCTACAACTCGTCACGCGGCTGGCCTAGGCTTTGAGGTTTTCTATGCAGCGGACGCGGTTTGGGCTTACGGTGTCACTGGTCCCGACGGCGTTGAGCACAGTGGTGAGCAAGTGCACTCAGTAACACTGAGCACGGTCCAGGGTGAGTTTGCGACTGTGTTGCCAGCAGCGGAAATTCTGGCCTCAACAGCAGCGTAAAGGAAAAGGCCCAAGCGTGGAAGATCTCTACAAACTATCGGCGTCTGAAGCGGTGGCATTGCTGCGTAAGACTGAAGTCAGCCCGAGTGAAATGGTAGAGGCTTCCATTCAAAGGATCGAAGCCGTTGATGAAACAGTCAACTCTTTGCCCATTCGTGCCTTTGATAGGGCGAGAGAGCAAGCCAAATCAATCGATGTCAAGGCAGCAGCTGAAAACCCGCGATCTCTTTGCGGACTACCGATAGCAGTTAAAGGCTACAACGACCTTGGCGGTGTTGTGACAACTTATGGCTCTCCGATTTTTGCGGAGAATGCCGCAGAAGTCTCTGATGCAACTGTTGCTCAGCTTGAAGAAAATGACGCCGTTCCAATCGCCAAATCAAATGTGCCTGAGTGGGCGGGCGGTCATACGTTCAATCCTGTTTTTGGAACAACAAGAAACCCGTGGAATACGGCGCTCAGCGCTGGTGGGTCTTCCGGTGGTTCTTCGGTGGCGTTGGCGACAGGTCAAGTTTGGCTGGCTACTGGCAATGATCTAGGCGGCAGCCTTAGAACACCCGCCAGTTTCAATGGCATTGTCGGTCTTCGACCAAGTCCTGGCCGGGTACCTCGTGGATCAAGGTTACCCGCATTTGACACGCTATGGGTCGAGGGACCAATGGGGCGTTCTGTCCGTGATGTGGCATTGATGTTTGATGCAGGTGTTGGCCAATCGACTGGAGATCCTTTTTCTTTCAATGATCCAACTACGCTGTTCCAGAACGAACTGGATACTGGAACGCTGCCGAAGCGCGTGGCTTTCAGCCCAGACCTAGGTATTGTGCCGATGGCCAAAGAAGTGGCGGACGTCTGTCAAACGGCAGCCGCTCGTTTCGCCGATTTGGGAGCAGAAGTCACAATTGATGCGCCGGATTTTACGGGTGCACTGGATGGCTTCCAGGCATTGAAAGCCGTTTTGTTGGCTGTGCTCATGGAACCAATCCTTGAGCAACACAGAGACAAAATAGCCCCTGAGATCATCGGAAACATCGAGCGCGGTTTGGAAATCACACCGGAGCAGATCTTTGAAGCTGAGCGGGCTCGACATCAGTTGTTTCATCGAATGGCCAAGTTCTTTGAAACTCATGATTTTCTCGTCTGTCCTACGACTTCCATTACGCCTTTTCCGGTCGAACAACGCTATGTCACTGAAATTGATGGAAAGCCCTGTGAAACCTATATCGACTGGTTCTCAATCACCTTTGCCCTGACAATGACATCCTGTCCGACGATATCGTTGCCTTGTGGGTTTTCGGAAAAGGGGATGCCTATAGGGATGCAGATTGTTGGCAAACCCAAAGGCGAGGCAGCGCTTTTGAGGGTGGCTCATCATATGGAAGCTCTATTGGGCGTTGCTGGGCAGCTGCCGATAGATCCTAGAACCTAAGGGAGCACTGACATTTACAACGCGCCAATCGTACCAGATCATTTTGCCGTCCCTGCAACTTTAGAAACGGAACGCATGCGATTACGTATGCTCACAATCCACGATGCCGTTAAGGATTATGTCGCTGTGATGGAAAGCGAAGAGCGGCTTCGTACAGTTTTTGTGCCCAGTGGAACTTGGCCCGTAGGATTAACACTGGAACAAAACATAGCCGATCTTGGATGGCACCAGACCGAGTTTCGGATGCGAACTTCTTTTGCTTACACGGTTGTTAGCTTGGACGAGGCCGAAGTACTGGGTTGTTTGTATATCTATCCCACTTCTGTTGCCGGCTTTGATGCAAAGATCACCATGTGGGTACGCGAAGGCCAAGTAGAGCATGGACTTGATGACCATCTTTTTCAAACTGTTTGCCATTGGATTGAAGAGGCTTGGCCGTTTGAAAACCCGGCCTATCCAGGTCGAACGATCTCTTTCGAAGAATGGCGGGCAATGAACCAAGATGCATGAAAAAACAGCCTTGCTCATTATTGACATGCAGAATGATTTTGTCTGGCCAGGCTCGCCGATGGAGACGCCTTATGCGGTCGATATCATACCTGCGATAGCGGCTGTTCGAGAGGCTTTCAAAAGTCACGGCTGTCCTGTCATCCACACTCGCTACATTGCTGACAAAGAACTGCACCGTTTGGAATCAGAGGTGCCAAGTGTGTCTCTGATCCAACCACCGATTATGGCTTGTGTTCCAGGCCATCGACGCCACTATGATGGTAAGGGGGAAGTAGCCGTGGAAGAAATCATTCATGAGTTAGCGCCAGCCGAAGGTGAACTTGTTGTCGACAAAATTTTCTACTCGGCCTTTTCGAAAACTAACTTGCACAACCACTTGCAATCTCTGGGAGTACAATCGCTGGTGATCACTGGCATTCAGACGGAAGTCTGTGTTGATGACACAGCGCGCTATGCAGTTCATCTCGGTTATGACGTGACATTGATATCAGATGCTACGGCTGCGGGTGTAAGTGATAACCAAGCCTGGGTTCTAAGGAACTTCGAAGCCAATTATGGCAGAGTTATCGACTGCAAACAGCTATTAACCGAATTAGAAGCATGATCGAGCTGAGCCAAAAAGAAAAAGACATGCGAGACGGCAAAGAAGGTCCTTTGCTGAAGTTTGCGATATCATTGGTTTTGAAGGCGGCCAATATTTGGCAAGCGCCGAGATTGATTGAAGCTTCCTTCGCTCACATTGATGCTTGTCATTACTATGGCCAAGCTCACCTGGACTTCGCCCGCAAGCTTGAACGAGAAGGGGCAACGTTCCCAATCCCGTCTTGGACCAATACTGTCCCCGTTAGTTTGACGGGCTCAGACGGGCGCGAAAAAAACAATCAAGCTTTTGTTGACGGCGCTAAGGAAGTAGCTGAAATCTATGAGCGTATTGGCTGTAAGCCTGTTTGGACTTGCGCACCTTACCAATTGCCAGATGGTCCCAAATTTGGCGATCAAATCGTTGGCTCTGAATCCAATGCTGTGTCTTTCTACAACGCGGTAGTGGGCGCACGTACTCAAAAATACGGAGACTTCCTCGATGTTGCCTGTGCTCTAACGGGAAGGGTTCCTTTCACTGGGTTGCATCGTGACGAGGGTCGCATTGGTCAGATCGAGTTAGACGTAAGCTTCTTGCCAGAAGAACTCCGACATGAAGAAGAAATCTGCCACCTGATTGGTATTATCATGGGCAGAGACGCTGGTAGTAAAGTTCCCGTAATACGTGGCCTGCCGTCGTCTACTCATCGTGATAGTTTGAAGGGCATTGCAGCTGCGGGAGCCGCATCAGGAGGTGTGGCTATGTTCCATGTCTTGGGCGTGACACCAGAAGCACCTGACGCGGAAACAGCCTACCAAGGCAGAACACCAGAGCGGATACAAAAAGTAACGGCGACGGATTTAGATGAGGCCAAGGCTTTGGTGTCTTCGGTTCGTTCGGGCCCGGTTAACATGGTGGCTCTAGGCACGCCTCATTTCTCCTATGATGAGTTCCAGCGGTTGGCAGTGTTGATCGATGGGCGAAAAGTTCATCCAGATGTGACGTTCTACGTATCAACGTCGCGCTTTGTTGCCCAAATGGTGCAAGACAGCGGCGCAATGGATATCATCGAGCGTGCTGGCGTTCAGGTTCTGCGTGATACCTGCACATACTTTTCGCCTGCCGTGAAGGCTTGTAAAGGACCTGTGATGACTAACTCAGGTAAGTGGGCTTTCTATGCTCCAGGTATGCTACCGGTAGACGTTGCTTTTGGAAGCCTCCGAGATTGCGTACAGTCAGCGGTTAAAGGGGAGATCGTTATGGCTCCGGCATTTGGGAGCTGATTGATGACACCACAGAGTTTGAAAAGTGAAGTCTTGCATCCCGGGACTGCCCAGGGAGAATTACTCGTCCTCGATACGCCAGTTTCTTTCTGGGGAGGCTTTGATCCGAACAACGGAGAAATCATTGAAGCTAGCCATCCTCAGTGCGGGGAGAAAGTTACAGGCAAAATCCTTGTGATGTACCGAGGCAAAGGATCTGCAGGCACTCCAGCTGGAGTGGCTGAGAGTATCCGTAATGGGTCCGGACCTATCGCTCTGATTCTCTGTGAACCGGAAGTCAACATTGCCATTGGTGCAGCAGTCGCCTCAGAGCTTTATGATGTTCACATGCCAGTGGTTTGTTTGGAGCCCGACGATTACACAAAGCTAATAGAAAGCAACAAAACAGATATTAGTTTGACTGGGGAAGTGACGCCACACTAGCGAATTTGAATTATTGCCGGTGATTGACATGAATAGGCCCTTTGACTAATTAGGGCGCAAGGATCAGAGGCTCCTGCCGCTCGCTGGTAAACCCAAGGTGAAGCCTCCTTTGAACTCATGTCTGTTCTCAGATCTATTCTGTGCGGCAATGGCAACGCGAGCACCATTTGGTTTCCGTACTGGAACTGAAAGAACTCGATCATGAATGAA
>CAJQQJ010000293.1 GCA_905480445.1 uncultured Alphaproteobacteria bacterium
CCTCTTTTTTTAAGCGTAAATCACCAAAATAACCAAGATCAATTGCTTCAACCATGATGTCCTGCCACGCAAATTACCAATCACGCCAACACAATAGAATCAAACCAGAAATGTGTGAACACGGTAGGATCAAGTCGGGGATGACATTAGGTGTTTTTGGGCGGCTATCTAGTGATGCCCTCCCAAAGGTCTTCCCAGAGGGGATTGTGTTTTTCGATCAGGGCAAACTTCCATTCTCGTAGCCATTTTTTCAAGCGCTTCTCTCGTTTGATAGCTTCTTCTATGTCGGCGTGAGCTTCGTACCACACCAGTTTCTGAAGCCAGTATTTCTTTGTGAAGGATTTGGCTAATCGTTCGCGATGCTCGTAGCCACGGCGGACAAGGTCGTTGGTGACGCCGGTGTAGATCCGGTCTCTCGGTGTGTTGCTCATCATGTAAACGTAATAATCGCTCATGGCTTGCTCCGATTTTCGATGGGCAGTGTAGTTCCGATTCAACAATCATTAAAGTTGTTTTTCCATGAATTCCTTCGTTGTCATCCCCGCCTTGAGCTGGATTCCTCCTATCAACAAGCTGAGTCTCATCTTCAAAAAACGCGTTTGTCTCAGCTAAAGACCCCGCTCAAAACGAGGATGACGAGTAGGAAAACAAAAAGCTATTTGTTGCCTAAAAGCGATTCTTCTTTAAGGTGTGATTCTTCAGCCAACCGTACTGTCCATAAGATCCCCATGCATTTTCGCAAAATAGACAAACCAACAGAACTAACTCTTTTCTTACAAGAAGCTCTGCGTTCAGGGGGAGAACGCTTCTTGTTTTACACTGGTGGTTATCGATTTAACGACGACGATTGGACCAGAGATTGGCTACAGAGCAACTATCAAACAGGCAAGTTTTATATCTGCCGAATGGCGGATGATGTGTTTCTTTCTAAGCATCTCGCTTTCTTAACCAACAGCGAAACCCTGCTGTTTTTTGGTCTAAGAAAGGGCTTAGATGATCTCACTAGGTTTGTGGAGTTTCCAAAACTTGTCCATTTGGCGTTGGAAAGTTGTGATGTCGACACCGAAGGCGTGGAATTTCTGAGCCGTTTGAGCAACCTGACCTCGCTCAATGTTAATGATAACCAAATCGGCGTTCAGGGCGCGGAATCTCTGAGCCGTTTGAGCAACCTGACCTCGCTTGATCTGTATGATAACCAAATCGGCGAGAAGGGGCTAGAGCGGTTACTAGGAATTTTGGCGGAAAACGCGAGCGCAGATTATTTCAAACACTTGAACGTGCGTGGGAATTCACCGCTTGAAGGTATATTGCCGAAAGAAACGCTCGAGACGTCCGACGCCCAGGCGATTTTCGCTGCTTTCAGACGCTACCAGGAAGCAAAGGCATCCCAAACACTTCGCCCCCTCAATGAAGCCAAGTTGCTGGTGGTTGGTAATGAAGCCGTTGGCAAAACCTCGCTAATCAAATTTTTGGCTGAAGAAACGCCTTGCAATCCCAACGAAAAAGAAACCCGTGGTACGGAGATCACAGAGAAGATTGAAACCAGACGTTGGTTACCTGGAGGTGAATCTGTTTCCCTCAATATCTGGGATTTTGGGGGCCAGGAAATTATGCGTGGTACGCACCGCTATTTTTTAACAGACCGTAGCCTCTATTTGCTGGTTCTAGATGATCGTCGCCAGGATGATGAGGCAACTGCGCTCAATTGGTTGAAGGTCATTGCTAATCGTGCGCCCAATTCGCCCGTTATTGTTGTTATCAACAAGTCCGACGAAGGAAAGTCACACCTGAGATTGGCAGAAGAAGCCATAAAATCGGAGTATGAAGGTCGACTGGTGGCCTTCGTCAGAACCTCCTGTAATGATGACGATTGGGGGCGACGGTCCGTTGAAGACCTGCGGCAATTGATTGTGGAGACTCTTGCTGGTCATCCTCAACTCAAGCACATCAGGGACAAAATGCCAGAGTCTTGGCTGAGCGTGAAAGGCCGCGTTGCCGCCATGGCGGAAGAGCAAAGCTATTTGGAGCATGCGGATTTCGCCCGTATTTGTGAAGATCCCGAGGTAACCGGTGGCACCATTATTGAAGACTCCAATGAACAGCGGTCTCTTTTACGCCTGCTTCACGATTTGGGCACTGTAGTTGCCCATGGCTTGGATCGAGATGCACCAGCGGCAGCACGGGAAGTACAAATTCTTGATCCCAACTGGCTAACCACTGCTATCTATACGATTCTCTTGTCCTACCAGTTGCGCGATCAGAAAGGGGTGTTCACACGGGATAACGTCAGTGAATGGCTTGACCCGGAGGTTTACCCACCTGAACGTCATGAACTCATTTTGTTGATGATGCAAGATGAACAAGTCGGCCTTTGTTTTCCTTTAGAAGGACAAGATAAAGAAAGCTATCTGGTGCCAGAAGCTTTGCAGCCTGATGCGCCAGACTATGAAGGGCTAACTGAAGGCAGCCTCCATTTTCGTTATCGTTATGACTTTCTGCCAAAAGGGCTAATTCCCCGTTTTATTGTCCAGACTTACCGCAGCTTGAGCGAAAACCCGACCCTTTGGAAAACAGGTGTCGTTTTGTCTGTCCATGGGTGCAAGGTTCTGGTTGTTGGCAATGTTGATGAGCGTAAGATTGATGTTTGGGTCATGTCGGGAAATGGTGGACGACGTCGCGATGCCCTCAACGTCATTCTGGATCATTTGGATTACGTCCATGAGAAAAACCAAGGCGCAGGCCCTAAAGCCGTCGTTCCCCTACCTGATCAGCCAGAGTTGGAAGAGAGCTACGAACACTTGTTGAACCTCGAAGAAGATGAGGGCAGTGATTACAGCTATCGCCCGACGGACGCTAAACGGAAATATACAATCTCCGAATTGCTGGATGGCGTGAGGCGCGAAGACCGAAAGAGGACAACAATGTCTAGTGGTCGATCAGAACCGCTCGCTGAACCAATGCAAAAAGCCCCCTGGTGGTCGCAGATTACCGGCTGGATTTGGTTTTCCGTTGCATGTGGTGGTTTGTCGGCATTAGTGACATTGCTTTATTTGCTGCTTCCTTACAGCATTTGGAAAATGATTAGTTATCCGGCTTTCGCTTTTGCATTGGTAACGACGGGATTGATGCTGTTTAATCCGGCGACCATCATACGAAGGCTACTTGGTTTGACCGTTACCGCAGGTTTGGCGGCTATCGTGTTTTCTGGCCAACTTGAACTGCTATCTAAATCGATACCCTATCTTGATAACGTCAAGTGGTCTTCCTCATATAGCGCCGCAGCGATGTTTTGTTGGGTGGCGGTTGTGGCTGTACTTGCCTGGTTGGAGTTCCAACAACAGAAGAGTAAATAGCTTCCGGTAAATGTTCCTGCACGCGTCGAGTTAGAAACGGCTGCAATTGGCGGCTAAAGGGACGTTCCTTAGGACGCGAAATTGGCTCTTATCCGACATTACTGTTCAGTTTTTCCCACTTT
>CAJQQJ010000294.1 GCA_905480445.1 uncultured Alphaproteobacteria bacterium
AGAGCAGGGCGAGGGTTTCCTTGCTGACTTTAACAGTCGCTGTAAACAAAACCGCGAATTAGTGATGGAGATCATTGGCAAACATCCACGCGTTCACCTCCTGGAACCTCAAGGCGCCTTCTATGCCTTCCCAAAGATTGAGATGAAGGGGACTGGCTTGGATCTGGCGCGCGGTATTCTTAGAAGTGAACATGTCGGTGTGGCTGCTGGTTATACATTTGGGCCTGAGAACGACGATCACATTCGGCTTTGTTATGCCATTTCGCCAGAACGGCTTGAACCGGCGCTCAAGAAGATAGCCAGCTATCTTGACCGGAATGACATCTAGAACCAGGTTTGCACCAAGTCCCAGCGGACATTTGCATCTAGGGCATGCTTTTTCAGCTCTCTATGCTTGGGAACGAGCAGGCAAAAATTCTGAGAACTTCGTACTGCGATTTGAGGATATCGATTTTGCGCGTTGCAAGCCTGAATTCGAAGTCTCGATCAAGGAAGATCTAAACTGGCTTGGCATTGAATGGAGTGTTGAGCCGCTGCGCCAATCCGAACGTCAGTCGCTGTATGATGCCGCTCTGGAAAAATTAGCTGAACAGCAGCTGCTCTACCCCTGTTTTTGCACTCGTAAAGACGTTGAACGGGAAGTCCAAGCGGCAGTCAACGCTCCTCATGGACCTGAAGGCTGGCTCTATCCTGGTAGTTGCCGCAAGCTTTCGATCAACGAGCAGCAAGAGCGTCAAAACAGCGGTGAGGCTTTCTCATTGCGCTTGAAAATGGACCACGCCGTTCAACGAGCCGGAAACTTAACGTGGATCGATCGAATGGTTGGTGAAATACCAGCTAATCCCAGTGTACTGGGTGACGTAATTCTAGCTAGAAAAGATGTCGGGACTTCCTATCACCTTGCAGTGACCGTCGATGACGCAGACCAGGGCATCAATTTGATAACACGAGGTGAAGACCTCTTCCATGCCAGTCATCTCCATCGATTGCTGCAGGCACTCCTCGAGCTTCCGGTGCCCAAGTGGGAGCACCATCCATTGGTTCTGGATGAGAACGGCAAAAGGTTTGCGAAAAGAAATCAGTCGGTAACGCTAGGCTATCTCAGAGAAATTGGCACGACACCGAACGAAATCCGCGAGCAACTGGGATTATAGAGTGAACAAGTCGGCTCTCAGTCCGCTTTCGACGAGGTCAAAGTCAGGTTCGTTTTCCGCATGGACGTGTCCATGTCTGATCAGCCAATCAATGACTGCCACACCAGATTCCAGATCGAAGTGATAACCAGACCGTAAAAGATCGATGACTTCGTGGGGAGGCATTAGCTCGAAGTTCTCCACTTCACCATCCATTGGTTTTGGTAGAAATTCAGCAGGTAGCTCGAGATCAAAGTTGTAGTGGATGAAGCGTCGGCAAAACTGGCCGTGATAGTGACCAGAAACAGAGCCAGCAGGTTTGCACATCTTGGCAAGATGGACCGGTACACTTGCTTCTTCTTCCGCTTCCTTGATCATGTTTTCGTGGAGACCAAGGTGCGCTGGTTGTCCACCTGCAGCTAAGTGATCAAGCTTGCCAGGTTCAGTTTGTTTGTTGAGCGACCTTTTCCCAACCCAGAGCAATTGTTGGCCAGCTTCATTTAACGTCCAGGCGTGGAGATTGACGCCATAAGTAATCAAGCCCAATGGGATAGAAGCGTTGCGTTCTAATTCAGCGAAAGGCTTTTGATTCCAATTGTTTTTGATCGGATAGAGCTCATTGCGAGGTTTGGGCATCAACCCCTCTGCCAAAAAGAAGTCGGAGATGTTTGCTAGCACTAAAGATCGTGCTTCGAAGTCCGTGACGGCCTGCAGAAAAACCAGTTGCCCATCGTTTATCGAAAATGAGGTCGAGAAGACGTCACATAACTGTTTGGCTAAGTCCCGAGGGAGAAAGCCAACAATTTCACCATCAATGGCAAAAGGGGAGAAAGAAGCGGGCGATCGCTGTTGGACCGCCCGAATTCTATCAATCAGTGCCATGGCCTAGAGGTATTCCGTAGCTAGCTTCTCAGCGATCTGAACAGTATTCAACGCAGCGCCTTTGCGAAGATTGTCGGACACGCACCAGAAGGCAACACCGTGATCGACAGTGAAATCATCGCGCAGACGGCTGATGAAAACTGCATCATCACCGGCACACTCTTGAGGGGTCATGTAACCGCCGTCTTCACGCTGATCTACGATTGCGATGCCTTCGGCTTCTCTGAAGATTTCCAAAGCTTGATCCGCTGTCATTTCTTCTTCAAATTCAACGTGAACAGCCTCAGCATGGCCAATAAAGGTAGGGCAACGAACACAAGTCGCGAGGACCTTGATAGTTGGGTCTAGGATCTTCTTGGTTTCCACGACCATCTTCCACTCTTCTTTGGTCGATCCGTCATCCATGAAGTCGTCAATGTGTGGAATAACATTGAAAGCAATTTGCTTTGTGAACTGTTCATTTTTGATTGGGTCGTTGACGTAAATGGCTTTTGTTTGGCTGAAAAGCTCGTCCATCTTGTCTTTACCACCGCCTGAAACTGACTGATATGTTGAGACAACAACACGCTTGATGGGGCTAACGTCATGCAAGGGCTTCAGCGCCACTAACATTTGGATGGTGGAACAGTTCGGATTTGCGATGATGTTTTTACGGACATAACCTGCAATCGCATCACCGTTTACTTCTGGCACGATCAATGGAACGTCAGGATCCATGCGAAAATGGCTAGTGTTATCGATCACGACACAACCAGCTGCTGCTGCACGAGGCGCGTGGATGGCAGAAATCTTAGCGCCAGGTGAAAAAAGAGCAATATCTGTACCGGTAAAATCGAAATCCTCTAGTGACTCTACTTTCAAAATTCGGTCTTCGCCGAAAGATACTTCCCGTCCAATTGAGCGAGAGGAAGCGAGAGCGTGGATTTCGTTGATTGGAAAGTTACGCTCGTCAAGGATGTTGAGCAGTTCACGGCCAACATTACCAGTTGCGCCAACGACGGCGACGTTAAATGAATCAGACATATTTGGGTTCCATTCTTTGGAAAATTCGAAAACTAGAAAAAGGAAATTGGTTTCTGGCGGCGAAGACGCCGCTTGGCTGTCTCACCCAAGCAGCGCAAGGTGGCCATCTTTTGCGTGATAGCGATGAAGCTGCGGGAAGAAGAGATATAATGTCTCATTTGCCTTACTTTTTGTGATGCCCTTTTGCGGACATCACAAAAGGGTAGGGTGGTTTCTTAGCTGGTCTTTGTTTTAAGGGCGTGCAGAACTGCATCGCCCATCTGCGTCGTTGAAACTTTTTCGCTAGCATCTGTAGCGATGTCGAGCGTGCGCTTACCGCTGGCGAGCACGTCATTGACAGCAGCATCCAAAAGATCGGCATCGTCGCCGCGATCGAATGAATAACGTAGAGCCATAGAAAACGACAACAAACACGCAAGCGGGTTGGCCTTACCTTGTCCAGCAATGTCAGGTGCAGAACCGTGTACAGGCTCATACATGGCTTTTGACTTACCGGCTGCATCAGGAGCACCAAGAGAAGCTGAAGGCAGCATACCCAGTGAGCCAGTCAACATGGCCGCTACGTCAGAGAGAATGTCGCCGAATAGGTTATCAGTGACAATCACATCAAACTGCTTGGGTGCGCGTACGAGCTGCATTGCACAGTTGTCAGCCAAAATGTCTTCTAGCTGTACGTCTGCGAATTCTTCCTGATGAAGCTTGTGAACTTCTTGGCGCCAAAGAACACCGGTGTGCATGACGTTTGATTTTTCCGCGGAGTGAACAAGGTTACGACGTTTCTTGGCGAGATCGAATGCAACGCGGCTAACGCGGCGAATTTCTTCGCTGTCATAAACCTGTGTATCAACACCCTTGCGAAGGCCGTTGCCTAGATCTTCAATGCCACGGGGCTCGCCGAAGTAAACACCGCCGGTCAATTCACGAACAATCAGTATGTCCAAACCTGCAACCAGCTCTGGCTTCAGGGAAGAGGCTTCGGTTAGCGCATCAAAACAAAGAGCTGGGCGTAGGTTAGCAAAGAGTTCGAGATCTTTACGGAGACGCAATAGGCCGCGCTCAGGTTTGCTGTCAAAAGGCAGAGTGTCATACTGGGGGCCACCGACAGCGCCGAACATCACAGCATCAGCATCGAGAGCTTTCTCCATGCAAGCATCTGTGATTGGCTCGCCAGTCTTGTCGTAGGCTACACCGCCGACAAGATCATGGTCCAGGTTGGCTTCTAGTCCGCGATTATCACCGAACCAATCGATGACACGGGTGACTTCTGTCATGACCTCAGGGCCAATACCGTCACCAGGGAGAACAAGAACCTTATAAGCGTTCGTAGACATGGAAAACCTTCGTTGAATTAGACGTCGCCGTTAATAGAGGAGCTTGCCTGTTTGTGCAAGCGCAGCATTAAGCCGCAAGCCAAGGGCATTCTTCTGCGTTCTTTTCTTCAAATGCAGAAATGCTGTCAGTGTTTTCCAGCGTCAGACCAACATTGTCCAAACCATTGACCATACGATGCTTCAAAGCTGGGTCCATTTCGAACTTGAAGCTTTCGCCATTCGGGCGCGTTACCGTTTGAGCTTCGACGTCGATTTTGAGACGACCAGCTTGATTGGCATCTTTCATTAACTCTTCTACTTGGCTTTGAGGAAGTGTGAGTGGAAGAATGCCGTTGTTGAAGCAATTATTGTAGAAAATGTCAGCAAAACTGGAAGCAATCACGACGCGGAAACCCCAATCCAACAGAGCCCACGGCGCATGTTCACGACTGGATCCACAACCGAAGTTTGGGCCAGCGACCAGAACGTTGGCTTCTTCATATTGTGGTTGATGCAGGACGAAACCGTCTTTCTTTTTGCCATTTTCATCGAAACGCATCTCAAAAAACAAGCCTTCGGAAAGTCCGGTACGCTTGATGGTTTTGAGGAATTGCTTTGGAATGATCATATCGGTGTCGATATTTGCCAAATTCAACGGAGCAGCAACGCCGCTATGCTTGTCTAATTTTTCCATCGTCCTGGAACCTTCTTTTTAAGTTCTAAGGCTGACTTACTTGCCAGCGTATTTTTTCTTCAAAGAGTTAAGCTTGGAGCAAAAATCACCAATCGGGCGGTAGTAAGAGAGTGTACCATCATCGAAGTTCGTGAAGTTCAGCACGCCAATCACAGCATCTTCGTGGAAGAGCGGGGAACCTGACTCACCATAACGAACCGAGATATCTGTTTGGAAATAGTTACCAACAATATCAGGATTGAGGCTGAGAATGCGGCCCTTCTTGATCGCTTTCCCTGAGTTAAGTTTGACATAGGAACCTGCTTTAGGAAGATCACACTTATAGGGATAGAAGCCCGACTTTTTGCCTTTAACGTAAACAACAGCGATGTCGCGCTTTGTATCTTTCCAAACCAACTTACCGCTGTCTGCGCCCATTTCGATCTTGCACTTGGTGTAAGGCAAAACGTGGGCTGCGGTCAGAACGAGGTTTGGTGCAATATAGAAGCCTGAACCGGTGGAGTTTTTGCAAAGAATTTCTTGATGCGGAGATCCACCGCCTGGGAGCGCCGAAAATTCGTCTTCACAAGCGGCAAAGGTAAGAGGAGCCAGCAACAGCGCGAACGAACGCAACGCCTTAATCTTCTGGAACATAATTTTAAACTTCCCCTAAACGCCTAAGCTTGTTTCTATTCGAAGTCGCGAACGTCAGTGAGACGACCTTCAACAGCCGCTGCCACTGCCATTGCGGGACTGACCAAATGTGTGCGTCCACCACGGCCCTGACGGCCTTCGAAATTACGGTTTGATGTTGAGGCACAACGCTCGCCCACAGACAGCTTGTCTGCGTTCATCGCCAAGCACATAGAACATCCTGGCTCACGCCAATCGAAACCCGCCTCTTTAAACACTGCATCCAGGCCTTCTTCCTCAGCCTGGGTTTTGACAAGACCAGAACCCGGAACGATCATTGCACGAATACCGTCAGCAACTTTGCGCCCCTTCGCAACCGCAGCAGCAGCACGAAGATCTTCGATGCGACCGTTGGTGCATGATCCGATGAAGACAGTATCGATTCTGATATCTGAAACTGCTGTACCGGCTTCCAATCCCATGTATTCTAGTGAGCGCTCGATGGCTGAACGGCGATTTTCGTCACGCTCATCTGCGGGATCAGGCACTTTGCCGTTGATCGGCGCTACATCTTGAGGACTTGTTCCCCAAGTAACTTGTGGCGCGATATCGGCAGCATTGAGTTTAATTTCAACGTCATATTTGGCTCCTTCGTCGGAAGGCAAAGTCTTCCAGTAAGCCACTGCCTTGTCCCAATCATCACCCTTAGGCGCCATTGGTCGTCCTTGGATGTAATCGAATGTCGTTTGGTCAGGCGCAATCAATCCAGCGCGTGCACCGCCTTCAATTGACATGTTGCAGATCGTCATGCGGCCTTCCATAGAAAGGTTGCGGATCGCATCACCTGCATATTCCATCACATAGCCGGTGCCACCTGCAGTGCCAATCTTGCCAATAATAGCCAAGATAATGTCTTTAGCAGTCGCACCGACGGATAGTTCACCTTCTACAGAGATCAGCATGTTTTTCGCTGGTTTCTGCACGAGTGT
This sequence comes from uncultured Alphaproteobacteria bacterium, assembly GCA_905480445.1. Classification (GTDB taxonomy): domain Bacteria; phylum Pseudomonadota; class Alphaproteobacteria; order UBA7985; family CAJQQZ01; genus CAJQQZ01. The sequence continues at coordinate 6,644 of CAJQQJ010000294.1, forward strand.
CTGAGTGGCAAGAACGTGCTCTACTTCAGAGGTGCCGATACCAAATGCCAAGGCACCAAAAGCACCATGTGTTGCAGTGTGGCTGTCACCACAGACAATGGTCATACCTGGCTGAGTGAAGCCTTGCTCGGGTCCAATGATGTGCACGATGCCTTGACGAGGATCTTCCATATCAAACAGCGGGATATCGAAGTCAGAGCAATTCATGCGCAGAGTATCGACCTGGATGCGGCTCTCTTCGTCTTCAATGCCAGCGGCGCGATTGGACGTCGGTACGTTGTGATCAGGAACCGCGAGTGTGAACTCTGGACGTCTGACTTTACGACCGGCCATTCTAAGGCCTTCGAATGCCTGTGGGCTGGTAACTTCGTGGACCAAATGGCGATCAATGTAGATCAGAAAGCTACCGTCATCCCTTTTTTCAACGACGTGGCTATCCCAAATTTTGTCAAAGAGCGTGCGTGGTGCACTCATAGTCATGAACCTCTAGTATCTGATCTTCTTAAATTGAAATGAACTGCTGGCGGCAAAGCTAACATGCGCTGCAGTTCTAATCTCAGGCTTTATAAGCCGGAACAGCCAAACACTGCAATGGAGTTAGAAAGCAGCGAATCGACAAATATCCACAAAAGCCAAAATCGTCTTTTATGCCTGCCTACCTAATGGAGACCTCAGCATAACTAGAGGATTCCCATAGGCTGGAATATTTGGTAACTTTTGTCATGCAGAAACCTTTCGTCAGCCAACCCGAACTTTTTGTGACCACCAGCGATCTTGATCATCCAGCACTTCATGCGCTTGA
>CAJQQJ010000295.1 GCA_905480445.1 uncultured Alphaproteobacteria bacterium
TCAAGCGCATGAAGTGCTGGATGATCAAGATCGCTGGTGGTCACAAAAAGTTCGGGTTGGCTGACGAAAGGTTTCTGCATGACAAAAGTTACCAAATATTCCAGCCTATGGGAATCCTCTAGTTATGCTGAGGTCTCTATCCATCAAAGGCCCGACAAATTTGAAGGGCCTAATCAGGCTGTAGTTAAGGCCATGCTCAACACCATTTGCGAAAATAATACGATCGAGAAGCTGTTTTGCGCAAGAATATATCCAACGCTGATTCTTGACGGGTCCCAGAATCAGATCTGTTTCATCCTCCTTAAAAGGAGCGTTGCGACCACCGGTTTTCCCGTAAACTTCCGACGTCGAAAAATGAATCAGCCTAGTTTTATGCTGAACACAAGAATTGACAACCGCGAGGCAATCAAAAAGATTCAGTTGAACAACAGCCAAAGGATTCTGCAAGAACATCGCAGGATGAACAAAAGCAGCAAGATCAAAGACCAAATCCGCTTCCGATACGATATCATTTAACCGCTCAGTATCTTTGCTAATATCCACGCGCTCAAACGGGAAAGGCTGGTTTTCAAAACTCAGCCGCAGTTTCGCGTCCTCAAGATCACACAAAATCAATTCATGTTCGCCGGAACTTGCTAGCCTGTTGGCGATATGACTTCCGACAAACCCGGATGCCCCAAATAGTGCAATCTTCAAATTTTGCTCCTCAACAAATCGAATTTCCAACAATCGCCTCGATTGTTTCACGATCTAATACTGCGTTACGATTGCTGCCTCTATCGACTGATGACACCAAATGGGCCGACAGATCAAGGCCCAAAGCAGCTGCGAGCGCTGGATATGTTGGCGTCACCCAATAGTCAGGAATAACCAGATCAACCTTGCAAGAACCGGGTTGACAAAAAATCATATTCGTTAGTCCTGAACCATTCTCAGCGACGATATGTTTAGAACTTCGGAAAAGCTTTTTCTGCTCCTCAAGACTGAGGTCAGCTGGATTCACCTTCCTATAGCCTACCTTAGCCAACATTTCCGAAAACTCATCGTACAACTCGCAATGGCGCTTGTTTTTGACGTTTTGATTTCGCACTAGAACAACCTTTTGGTCTGGAGGCCTCTCTATTCCTTCATCTGCAATTGCTTCACTTACTTCTGACAATAAAGGCCCTTCAAACATTGGCGGGCGCACGACGTATAGTTTTTCACAGCAAAACACCTCGTTTCGTTTTTGGACAATAACCTCACGCTCCCGAAGCCAGGGTGAGCCAAGAATCGCTCTGCCCGCTGTCGTTTCTGCCAGGCGCTCAGAAACAACAATTGTTTCCGGAAGGTCCATTCCCAGCTTTTTGAGCCAGGGAAGCGCTGTAAACACATCATGAAGCGCATGAAAATAGACCTGATCAAACCGGTAATGCAGCGAGAGGACAGACCCAAGCTTTCGTTTTGCCAACCCAGGCTTTAAACGTGATAGGACGTAGCGTTCTAAGCCATAGAAGCCAACTTCCATCTCTCCCATGGAGGGCAAGAACAATCTCCCCCGTTTAAACGCACCACCATTTCTGCCAAACAACTCAGACTGACCCAGTTCCCATATCTTGGCTGGTCTGCCGACGGAAAGTCTTCGTTGAATAATCGAGTGATAGTCCAAATTGTCAGTCGTAATTTGAGACCGAAGGTTTTCTGCCAAGGGCGAGCAAACTTCTTCGTAAACAAGCCGCTGGTTACATCGTTTTTCCGTCATGGCGAAGGTGGGCTGCCACAAACTCGGTCTACGCATCTCAGCCAAAGCGCCATCGAGAAACTGAGGCGTCATGTTCGCAACGATCAAGGGCTGCGCAGGACCAGAACGAGGCGGGAAAACAGTTGTATCGATGAATTTGGCTTTGACCTGAGTCACATACTGAGTCCTAAGAATTCGATATCGGCGATAGCAGCCAGCATTTTTGCTGAATCACCATGAATATAGAAACTGCCGCAGCCTCATACAGTTGCCTTGCCTTTTTGCTCATCATTTGCCTCAAGCAATTCATAGAACGCGCCAAATTCTAACATAGCTTCCTGCCAAATTTACAATCATCTTCACGATTTACTGAGGGAATAAAACATAGGAAGTCAGCCTGCTGAGAAAATGGTGTAAATTAGCTGGCGGCAAAACAAAAACCCCCGCCGGATCGCTCCAGCGGGGGTTTCGCATTTCTAACCAGTTGGGTTAGACGTCAGATGTGAGCCGAAGCTTACATCATGCCGCCCATACCACCCATGCCGCCCATGCCGCCCATGTCAGGCATGCCACCACCGGCACCACCTTCTGAAGGAGCATCAGCAACCATAGCTTCGGTTGTGATCAACAGAGCCGCAACAGATGCTGCATCCTGAAGAGCTGTACGAACAACCTTAGTTGGATCAATGATACCAGCAGCAACGAGATCACAGTATTCTTCAGCCTGTGCGTTGAAACCAAATGTCTCGCTGTCTTGCTCGAGGATCTTGCCAACAACAACAGAACCTTCACAGCCTGCGTTTTCAACGATCTGACGAACAGGAGCTTGAAGTGCGCGACGAACGATATCGACACCAACGCTTTGGTCGTCGTTATCGCCTGTAACACCTTCAAGAGACTTAGAAGCGTTAAGAAGAGCAGTACCGCCACC
>CAJQQJ010000296.1 GCA_905480445.1 uncultured Alphaproteobacteria bacterium
CTCATGAGCATTCAGCATCGTAAAAGCAAGCAATGCCCAAAACGCAACTCCCAACAACCATGTTTGCCAAAGACCGTAGCCCACCAAACAACTCACTGTAAAAGCCGCGACAGATGAGAGAGCGAATCGCTGTATTGACGCGGCTAATGTTCCCAAGAACCTAAAGAACAGAGCAATGAGAGCGACCGCAAACGCGACACCAAACAGCCCGAATTCGAGCCAAATTTGAAGGGCCATATTGTGTGGATGATGGGCAATCAAACGAGGCACATAGCGGTCTTCAGTCAACTGAATTCTTTTGGCGTTTCCATCAGTGTCCAAATCAATCAATTCCCCAGAATGAGCCGCCCTAAGACCTCGGCCTGAGAACGGTTTTGCGCACCAATTCGGAAGTGTAAGACCAAATCACAAGTCGATGTTTGCTAGAAAAGGGCAAAAATTCAGCTTCATGACCGTACTTCTCATATATCTGATGTGTGAGCAAAGGAAAGGTGAGTAACACTAAGATGATGCCTGAGCCCAAAAACCGCCTTGTCCAAGTCAAATTCAAACTGGCAAGAACAAAACAAACTCCGCTTATCACGATGGCCGCCTGGGCTGTCTCACTTTTGGTTTGAAAAATAGCATAGGCAACAAGAACAAGGAGTGAAGCGGTTACAACAGAAAATGCTACTTTTGATTTCTTGAACAGCGTTAACCGACAATAAAGTAAGATCGGCCAAATCCAGACGGCAAGCACTACCGCTGGGCGGTTTCCATATTCAGCCCCTAATCTTTTCACAATTCCAGTGAGAGACATAAAGAGCTTTTGATCCCAATGATCAAAATAGATTTTTAGGAAAAAGTAAAAAGCCGCGAAAAACAATCCACCAAAAAACCAGTGTCTTAGCATCGATTGTTGGCGTTGTTCTAACAAACTCCATTGAACAATGGAGAAATAGGCACAAAGACAAAGCACCAATGCCTTGCCAACATAAATTGGGCCTCCGTCTTTGGTTGGTACCAAAACAGAATGAATTAACAAGAAACCGAAACAGCCAACAAGAAGGAGGAATGAATTCTTTGACAGAAGAGGTGTCGCCAGCGCGCGCTTACCCGCAACATACGCAGTACTTAGTGTCCCATTGAGTACTGTTACTAGGGGCAGCGATATTGGATTTATCATTACAAGCATCAGCACGGAAGGCGCCGAAAGAACTTGCAGCCAAAAAATGGCAGTTAACAACTTACCCAACTCTAATGACTTTCTGAGCCAAGAAAAAGGACGTGGTTGTTTTTCGTCGAAATGCTGTGCCGGTAACCCAAGGACAGCAGTTGTCCTAGCAGATCACTGCGCCATCTATCTTCTGATTTTTCGATGACAATCGTATTTGGAAAACGTGCAGAACTGTCGCTCCGCAAGAATGGCATGAGAGCGACGTCTTCAAAGCCTTCGATATCGATTTTCAGAACATCAATCTTCTCAATACTATGAAGATCTAAGACTTGATTCAAACTGTGCGAAGGTACGCTAATCTTTTCTCCACCAAACTCTGCGAATGCGCTGGCTTCGCCTAGATTGTCGGGATGAAGCACTAATTCCAGTTCACCCTCGCCTTCCCCAATGCCAAGCTGCTCAAGAATAACAGTTGCTTTTATCTCATTCATTGAGACATTTGTTTTCAAACGCTCAAAAGTCACAGGGTTGGGTTCGAATGCTAGAATGGTTCCATTGCCACCCAGCGCTTGAGCAGCTCTTAAAGAATAGAGCCCTACATTGGCACCGATATCGACAAAAACCCCATCTGCTGGCAGTCTCTCAGAGATTATCGCTCTTTCTTCTTGATCAAAGAACTGAGGCATAAAAAGAAAGCGGCGTTCGCAAATGTTATCGTGAAGATGAAGCTTCACTTTGATACCCTCAACCTGTGCTTCAACAGGAACAGGCAAACCCTTCATCACCAGTTTACGGCCAAGCAGTGCTAGACGTCGACCTAACCAGTTGGTTGGTCGACGTTGGCAGAAAGCAATTAACTTGTTTTTCCAATCAGGTATGAGAGGCTGGAGGATCATCGGCTTCATTAAAGGTCCATTTAGGACAAAAAGAGGTTGTTCGCCGCGCAACCTAGAAAATTGGTGACTTCTTTGCAAAGATATTCGTTGTCCCTGCAGTTGACTTCCCTCCACTTTCTCGATTTCTTTAGTTTGCGGGCCTAGAGGAGTTAATCAACGATGGATAAGAAAAGACTGGCAAAGTGGGGATCAAGCGCGCTTTTCCTCTTTTTTCTAATCAAAGGCCTTTTGTGGTTGGCATTTGGCAGCAGCGCTTTATATGGCCTTTGGCATTGGTTCGGTTTTTAGTGGATTAGAATTTGGAAAATAACGCTCCGAAAATTGACTATCTCAAGGGTATCAGAGACTTTTTTGAAAAGGGACTGGGGCCCGCTAAAGATTTTTCTTACTCAATTATTAGATGCGACGCTGAGGGTGCCACAATCGATATGCCCTATCAAGCCGATCTTGCCATTTCAAAATCTGATGGCGCTATGCACGGCGCCGTCTTGACAACTTTAGTCGATACTTGCCTCGGCATGGCAGCGCTCACTAAATCCGCTGGCACCCGTCCAATCGCGACGGTCGACCTAAGAGTGGATTTCTTACGCCCAAGCAAAACCAATCGTGACATTCGAAGTCATTGTGTTTGTTACCATCTCGATGGCGACCTGGCTTTTGCTGAAGGCACTGTAAGCGACAAAACTTCTGGAGAAATACTTGTGAAGGCCATGGGCACTTTCATGTTGGGCACTAAAGGCCCGGACTTTTCAAAGCTGCAACTGAAATCCGAAAGAAGCTGACCATGGCTTACGACCCAGCCTACCAGCTTTCCGCAGAGCAACTGAAAAGTCTTATCGAAGACTCTCCATTTTTTTCGAGGTTTAACTACGACCTCAGCCTGTCGAATGACGCAGGACTGGTGACCCGCTTGCCTTTTTCTGATCACCTTATTGGCAATGCTATCATCAAGGCGATCCATGGCGGCGTGGTTGCCTCATTTCTTGAAAACACTGCCTGGCTAGAGGTTTCAGCACGACTGGGTGAAGAAGTTTCCCTGCGCCCCTTTACCACCACTAACGATTATCTTCGCCCGACAGAGGATCACGATCTTTTTGCGCGTGCACAGGTCGTAAAATGGGGAAAACGCAGTGTTTCCGTGGTTGCAACAGCTTGGCAAAAAAATTCAGACAAGCCTGTCAGTCAGGCCTCCTGCCATTTTTTGATTTCCGCAAAGAGTTAAATCTATGCCGTCGGCCCAACCCTCGAATCAGCTAAAGGTTACTGTAGCCGGATGCGGTGACATGGGGCTTCCCATGGCCAGAGCAATGCTTAGTTCGGGGCACGACGTCCGTGGCTTTGACATCAGAGCAAAAGATGAATTTGGCGATTTTTCCGCTCGAATGATTGAAGACATCTCACTTGTCAGAGAAGATACAGACGTCCTAATTTCTGTCGTTCGTGATGAGCAGCAAACAGATGCGCTTTTGTTTGAAGAACAAGCCATTATTAGAACAAACAGGCACCCAGGCTACCTCGTGATTAGTTCAACGCTTTCACCGAACTACATAACTGACTTAGCCACGCGGCTGCCGCGGACTGTTCAATTGATCGATGCCCCCATGTCAGGCGCTGTAATGGCAGCCGAGAGTGCTTCTTTGACATTCATGATTGGTGGCGACGCCACTGCCAAGCAGAAGCTGAAACCATTTTTTGAGGCAATGGGTGCAGCCTTGTTTGACATGGGACAGCTAGGGGCTGGCATGACAGCCAAAGTGATGAACAACTACATCACAGCCGCCGCTGCCGTCGCAACAAGACAAACCCTGGAAAGAGCCCAAGAATTGGGAGTGGAGCCAGCTAAGCTTTTAGAGGTCATCCACGCCAGCTCTGGACAAAATTGGTTTGCTAGCAATTTCGAGGAAATCTATTGGTCGACACAAAACTATGAACCCAGCAACACCATGGGCATCTTAGAAAAAGACGTTCGATCATCGCTGGCTCCGTTCGAAGGGCCGCAATCGGAATTGGATACAGCGATCTTGAATCACCTTAAGAATCTGTAAAGATCAAGCTATCACAGAGATTTGCACTGGCAAGCTGTTGCGTTGCAGAAAGCGAACCGATAAAAGTCACACAATTCTGTAGGAGGTTTGATTCGTGGCAAGTTGGTTGCAAAGATTATTTTTTGTTTCTGTCACTCTGTTGACAGCATTGCTTTTCGGTACGCAGGCTTTTTCTGCGCAAACGTCGCCTTGGGCACCTAAAACCGATGAAATTATTGACGCTGTCTCTTGGGCGCCGAGTAATACTAATCAGTTTCATCTTTTCACTGGCCAGCACGTTGTTATTCCAACAAATGAGAAATCTTTTCTCAACAATCTATCTCCTGAGCTCCTTAGGCACTACGAGGTCATCCTCTATGTGGACAAAAACGCCAAAGGCGGTGTCGCTCAAAGGGTCATATGGCTTGAGAAGCCGCTAGCAGGTGATGCTTGGAATCATTGGCGACCTCGCTATGTTTGGCGAACCTCAACAGGTCGAGAGCGCCAAGAAGAGAAGGGTTTTTCCGGTACTCCAACCGGGATCTACAACCTGCATGGCACGAGACAGCATGCTTACTATGAATCGCGCCTCTTTGACGGTTCTCCAATGCCTTTCACACTCTTCATTGATCACAGAAACAAATGGGGTGGCGGCAGTGGCATCGCCTTTCATGCGGCCCCCACTTACGCACATAGTAAACTGGGTAACCGTGCTTCTGGTGGATGTATGAGATTGCATTATGACAATGCTCGCTATCTCTTTCACACTCTGAGAGCCAGCCATAAAGGCTTCGTGCCCAAAATGGATTACCTCGATAATGGGTCCACGAATCTTGTGGGCAAAGTGATGAGGGACGAGTTTGGACGGGTTGTGAAACGTAAAGGCTTGAAAGCTCTTATCGTTATCGACGACGGGCAATATACCGCTGTGCAAGATCAAATCGTATTGGCGTCGTACAAGCCAAAGACAAAGCCCGGTGATTTGCCTGTGCACCTTCCGGACCTGGTTGTTGAGATTGAAGAAGATGCAGTCGTGCGTCCGGTCTCAGGACCGACACGCACACGCAGCCGAACAAGAGCTTCAGCAACAGTTGTCAAAAAGAAGCCGAAGAAAAACATCAACAAAATCACTCAGCGTCTCGCTGACGCCCGGTAACTTGAAACAAGGCGAATTTAATGACAAACAGCATAAAAGTTAACCCGAATGGCCCACTGTCTGCAAAAGGCTCGTTGAACATATCCGTTTCGGGCGCTTCTGAAGAAAAGAGCTCGGCTTATCTTTGCCGCTGTGGTGCTTCAGCAAACAAACCTTACTGCGATGGTGCCCATAAAGCTTGCGAGTTTGAGGATGCCGGCGGATTGGGTGAACACCAACTGACCTCTGGTGAAAACACTGGGGCCGAAACGCTGGAAATCAACGTAAAGAAAAACGGGCCCCTAGTTGTCAGTGGTCATGTAACGCTCACTGGCGGCGAGGAAGTTTGCCAAAGCGAGCGTCTGTTTCTCTGTCGTTGTGGTGCTTCTAAAAACCGCCCCTATTGTGATGGAAGCCATAAAGCCACAGGTTTCGAAGCGGACTAAAGCAAACTTGCTAGCTCATCCAAGGAAGTGATCTGGGTGACGAGCTCGCCGGGCAAATTTTCTGGAATTTGACCAAAACGGTTTAGCCAAACGACATTAAAGCCAAAATCAGCCGCCGCGCTTGCATCCCAGGCGTTTGTGGACATGAAACAGATTTCATCTGCCGTGACACCAAAACGATCCCCTACCATTTGATAGACCGATGGGTCTGGCTTGTAGATCCCTACGTCGTCAATAGACAGTGAGGCATCAAGGACATCATTCAATCCTGCTGAGTCGGTTGCAGCGTCTAACATCGCGCGATTGCCATTGGATAGGATCGCCGTTTGCAACCCACGTGCTTTCAAAGCTTGTAGACAAGGAATGACGTCGTCGTAGGCATCAAGCGTCATGTAAAGATTCATCAGTGACTTATGTAATTCAGGATCATCGACGCCATGTGCCTCTAGTGCAAATGCCAGTCCCTCACTCGTTACTTGCCAAAAATCAGCATGGTTCTTCATCAACGACCTAAGCCAGGTGTATTGCAGCTGCTTTAGACGCCAGGTATCCGAAACGGCCTGCGCTTTGTCGCCCAATGCCTGCCCTCCTCGTGCCACAGCCGAGTGAACATTGAACAAAGTCCCATAGGCATCGAAAGCGCAGACTTTGATTTTCTCCAGCTGTGGATGGGGCATTGTTTTCTCCTCAAAGATTCTTGGCAACAGCCCCAAAATGGAGCATTAATTGTTCTAGACAATAGCGAAGGGAAGCAAAAATGAAACCCTATCATGACATAGGTGGCGAACCCGGCGGAGAAGTTGACCAATCTCCTTACGAGTACTCACTCTGGGAACTGCGCGTCGACGCTCTACTTCGCCTGCTTTCTATGAAGGCCAAGGTTATGACTGTTGACGAGCTGCGTAGAGGGATCGAGACTTTCGGTGAAAACCGCTACAATGAAGAACGCTATTACGGAAAATGGATCTTCTCAATAGCCTCTATCATGGTTGAGAAAGGCATCGTTTCTCAAGAAGAGCTCGACAGTCGTGTCAACGACGTACGGGATCGCATGGAGAAAAGCCTGTGAGTGCGTCTAGATTTTCCGTTGGAGAACGTGTCAAAGTCGCGACGAGAAACCCAACTGGCCATATGAGAACACCACAATATTGCCGTGGCCATGAGGGCACCGTAGAGCGAATTTGTGGCAAGTTTCCCAATCCAGAGCAGCTTGCTTATGGCAAAAATGGACTACCTGCTCAAACGCTTTACCGTGTTCGATTTGAGCAACAAAAGCTCTGGCCCGCCTATGCAGGACCTGCAAAAGACAGCATCGAAATTGAAATTTATGACCACTGGCTCGAGCCAGTAGGAAGCTAAGATAACATGCCACATGATCACCACGACCACAGCCCAATTGAAATTGACGAAGGCCGCCCTGAAGAAGCGCAGGTTCTGGCCGAAGCGTTGCGCGAGCTGTTAATCGAAAAGGGCCTCTTTACCGCAGAGGACATGAACAATCAGGTCTTAGCGATGAGCAAAAGAACGCCAGGTAATGGCGCTGCTATCGTTGCTCGAGCCTGGACTGATGTGGCTTACAAAGCTCGCTTGTTATCCGACGGTCCTGCTGCCGCTCGAGAGATGGGGTTTGATATCGGACCAGCGCAGTTATTGGTTGTTGAGAATACACCAGACGTTCATAACGTAATCGTTTGCACACTTTGCTCCTGCTATCCGGTCTTGCTGCTTGGACCTTCGCCCGAATGGTACAAGTCTAAAAACTACCGCAAGAGAACCGTTTACGAACCTCGCGAAGTCCTAAAGGAATTCGGCACGGTGTTGCCACACAAGGAAGTCCGCGTTCACGATAGCACAGCCGACATGCGCTATATGGTTTTACCGGAGCGCCCTGAAGGTACCGAAGGTTGGTCAGAAGACCAGTTGGCGGGTCTCATTAATGTAGATTCGCTGATTGGTGTGACGGAAGCGAACTCTCCAGCCTAGCAAACAAAGCTATTTGCCGAATTTCGTTCGCCGGCCATTCACAACAACTGAAAAAGGCTTAGCGATTGGCTTCTCAGGGTCAATATCCAGTATGATCTGAGTTTCAAAAGGACGAAGGGCCATAGAACACATCATGCCTTGTCTCTCCACTGGCACACCAGCAGGTAGTGAGATTACAAAGTCATCACCTGATTTTTGGGTTACTGGCTGACCCAAGGCCTCGCAACCATTCATCAAATGCCCTGTAACTCTGAGAATGTATTGGGGTGGCTGAGAGGCAGCAACGACAAGGGACAGTTGCTCTACTCTTGCTGGGTAGGATCTCGCCAATGTCGGCTCTTTTCCCACTTCACCAGTCGTTCCCTCAAGGGCACCACATCTGCCCGGTCGTTGTTCCAAAGCACCGGCAGCTTTTGCCAAGCAGGAATTAGAGAAGTCCATCCACAAAGGTGGGCAAGGTGTCGTAAAACATTGGACTTGAACCAAACCACAAACTGGACTGAGTTCTCTTGTGCAATTGTGGGCAACACTTGCCGTCGCGAGTGCCAGACAGCCAGCCGCGACGCTAAAGAAGATAAGAAGAAACCGTTTCATGTCCGTAATTTAGGAACCAATTACGGCTAAGCTTAGGCAAAAGGCAGTTGTAATTAGTTTATCTGACGATAAATTAGATGCTCATCACTCGATAAGGACAGCAATGAAAGTCGGCGACAACGCCTCTTCACCAAAAAGCTATCGCTCTCCCCTAAGTCCCGCTGCTCTTTCTGTGCTCAGGGGCGTTTCTCGCTATTTCCACGAGTCTGGCTGCGTGCTCTTAAAAGAATTTTCGCTGCCTAATCATCGCAGAGCCGACGTAGCAGCCATCAATCCTGAGGGCGAGTTGGTTATCGTCGAAGTAAAGTCCTGTTTATCGGACTTCATGTCTGACCAAAAATGGCCAGAATACCAAAGCTATTGCGATCGATTTTACTTCGCTGTCAACGAAGATTTCCCTGTGGAGCGAATACCCGAGAACTGCGGCCTGCTCATCGCCGATGGGTTCACCGCATCAGTGATCCAATTGGCCGAAACCGAGAAACTACATGCCTCTAGGCGAAAAGCATTAACCTTGCTTTTCGCTCAGACGGCCGCTCGCAGATTAGCAAGACTAGATTAGTTACGTGGCGCGTACTTATTGAGAATACGTTGCAATGTACGACGGTGCATTCTTAGTCGACGTGCAGTTTCTGAAACATTGCGATTGCACTGCTCAAAAACACGTTGAATATGCTCCCAACGAACCCGGTCGGCTGTCATTGGGTTTTCGGGTGGTGGCGGCAAGGAGTTGTCTTCCACCATCAATGCAGCTTCAATCTGATCTGCATCCGCTGGCTTTGGCAGATAATCATTGGCCCCCAGCTTCACTGCTGAAACTGCTGTCGCAATGTTGCCATATCCGGTCAAGATCACCACTTTCGTGGCCATCGAAACCTGGCGGATCGCATTAACCACATCTAGCCCGCTGCCATCGCCCAATCTCAAATCGATCACTGCATAGCGCGGAATGGACATCTGAATTGCTGCTCTGCCTTCCGCGACTGAATGGGCCGTCGTGACATTAAAGCCGCGCCTTTCCATGGCAAGAGCGAGACGATCAGCAAAGCGATCATCATCGTCGACGATAAGCAGGTTTTTCTCATCTGTTGGCAGGTTCATAGGGCCTCAGGTGTCAAATGGTGTGGCTTTTTCTCTTATTACGCCTGTTGTCGCTTTTGGTCTAGAGTTAAGGCGCTCCTGGGCCAAACGACTCGCACAATGGCACCATCTATCGCTCCATCGTCTTCGCTATTTAGGAACTCGACTTCCGCACCGGTGTGCGAGAGCATTGTTTTTGCAATGAAAACTCCCAGGCCCATGGAACTTTTTGGTTTCTGCTTACGATTCCGGCTGCCTGTTGAAACGTAGGGATCGCCCAAACGATTCAAAACAGAGGGATCAAATCCAGGCCCATCATCAACCACTTCTATTTCGACTCTATCATTATCCCAAGCCCCGGCGATGGTAACCGTTGAGTTGGCAAACTGGATGGCGTTTTGAACGATGTTGCCAAGCCCATGAATGATTTCAGGGCTTCGGGGCATCAAGGGCTGCTTACTGAAATCCTCGTCGTCGAAAGGCGCGAAATCGGTAAAAATGTCCACGTCAGCGTTCCGGTGATTCTTAGAGGCCAATTGAACGACCGCCTCAATTGAGATCCAATTGAAGGCTTCACCCTGATCACTCTTAGGATCAGCGGTAAGGCTGGTTAAAATCTCCTTGCATCGAAGACTTTCAGAAACCAGCAAATTAGCATCTTCAAGCATCCGAGAGTTTTTGGGCAGATCTGCTGCTAATTCTTTGGCAACCAAGACAATAGTCCCAAGAGGTGTCCCAAGTTCATGTGCAGCTGCGGCGGCTAAACCACCCACAGCAGATAATTTTTGCTCTCTCTCGAGTGCTAGTTCTTCAGAAGTCAGCGCATTTGAAACATCTCTGGCTTCCGCTGCCAGGCTAGCAACTTAGGAAGTTGTGAAAATGACGGAAATGG
>CAJQQJ010000297.1 GCA_905480445.1 uncultured Alphaproteobacteria bacterium
GTTCATATCCTGGAAATGAACGGCGACAGCTACCGCCTCAAACAAAGCCGTACTTCCCAACAAAACTAACTCATTATCCGCGCCCAGCTCCGCACCCTACGGCTGCTCCACTGAACGCGGATAATGACGACTGTCCAACACTATCAAACTGGTACATTTTTACTCCGGCCAATGGTGGGTTTTTACTCCGGCGTTGACATCTAGAACTGCTTACGCATCTATTTGCGCATTCTAACCCCGTTCAAACAACCGCTCAGCCATGACACCAGTGCGTTGTTCGATTGCTTCACAGGCATCCAGGATCATGTCTTCACGGAAACGAGGTGCCACGATCTGAACGGCTATGGGGAGGTCGTCGTTGTAAGCCGCCGGGATGTTGCCCGCTGGCAAGCCCATGTAGTTCATGGAGAAGGAGTAGATCCCGGTGCCGAGCGCTTCTTTTGCCCCTTCGATTTCATCCAGGTTCCAGACCGGTGTCTGCATCGGCAGGAAGGGCGTTAGGACCAGGGGATAGTCTTGCATGAACAGCTGCCATTGGCGGATGTAGTAGGAACGCTTGGCCATACCGAGCAACAGGTCTTTGCCCTCATAGGGCTCGAAGTACTCGAAGTAAGAATCAAAGATCTTGTTGATTGTCGCGCTGCCATATTTGCGGATATCATCCAGCATCAGCGCCTTGGCCTCTCCGAATAGGCACTTGCCGCCAACTTCAGCGATCTCATTGATCAGCGGTGGCTCAACCTCGACGACCTCATAGCCTGCGTCGACCAAGCAATCACGGGCATGGTCCAGTGCGACAGAGATCGCAGGATCGAGATCAAAGTCGAAGGTGTTCTTGGTGAAGGCAACCTTGATTTTGCCCTCTGGTTTGGGGCCATCAAAAGGCATGGCCACTTGCCAGACATCTTGCGCGTCGTAGGCGATCAGCGATTTCATGGCCAGGCGCACGTCGCGTACTTCACGGGCGATGACACCCTGCACAGACATGAGCTGAGCCAACAAACCACGCTCGGCCTGCTGTGACGGGTTCCAGGCTGGTGTGCGGCCCAGGCCGGGCTTGACCGTTGCGGCACCGGTCGCCGCAGCCGGGTAGCGCAGGGAACCCCCAATGTCGTTACCGTGCGCCAGCGATCCCATGCCCGCCATGACAGCTGAGGAGGCCCCACCCGAAGAGCCGCCCGACGTTGCCCAGTCATTCCAAGGGCTGAATGTGCGACCGTGCAGCTCGTTACTGGTGGTGGCGCGAAAGGAGAACTCAGGCGTGTTGGTCCGGCCAATGACAATGGCACCGGCTTTGGTGAAGTTGGTCACTATCGGCGCATCACCGGGCGCAATCATGTCCTTCAGAGCCACCACGCCATTGGTCGAGGCACGGCCTTCTTGGTCAACGTTAACCTTGATGGTGACTGGCACACCGTGCAGGGGACCAATAGGACCAGAGGCAGCCATGATCGCGTCATGCTCTTTCGCCTGCGCCAACGCACTTTCCGACAGATCATCGACCACAGCATTGAGAGCAGCGTTAGTTGCCTTCATCCGCTCAATCGAGGCACCCACGACCTCGACCGACGTGACCTTCTTACTGGCGATGGCTTCGGCTTGTTCACTGGCGGACAGCTGCCAAAGTGGTTTATCGGACATGTGGGAAGCTCCTTTTTGGATCGGTGACTACACGGGAGTTTTTCAACCGGACTCTGTCAGTCACAAAAATTCGTTGCAAAAGAACTAGATTGCCTGGCAGTCTGGATCAAGTCGTAAGAAGGAAAACAGCGATGATAAGAAAACAAGCAATCACTCAAATCGAAGATCTGGAATGGCACAGCGTCGAAGAAATTCCGGGTTTGCGCTATAAGTTTCTGATTGATTCCGATGTCACGAGCAGCCGTGGCTTGAGCCTGGGTGCTTTAGAGGTTGCCCCCGGTGCGATCTTGCCACCCCATCATCACAGCCCGCAAGAAATCTACCTTTTCCATTCAGGCGAAGGCGAGGTCATCTTAGGTGATGAGATCCACCAGGTCCGCGCTGGGACGGCTGTTTTCATCCCCGAGCATTGCTGGCATGGTTTGATTAACAAAGGCGATCAACCGCTCGCTTTCTACTGGATCTTCCCAACCGACAGCTGGAGTGAGATCGAATACATCTACGACAAGAGCTCGGCCAAGTGAACATGCGCACTTGATTTTGCACTGGTCTAAGCAACCAAGGCCACGAACCTATCCCATCCGGGATATTTTCAACCCTATGCCTGTACTGCTAAAACAGGGGCAATCTCAGCACACGCTTAATCTCAACGCTCTTATGTAAGGAGGCGGTTTTATGTCTGTCCAACACACACGGTCTAACTATGCCAAAGAAATCTGGCAGAAAGATAAAGACCACTTCGTTCATCCTTGGTCCAACTGGCACACCTACCGCGAAGAGGGTGCCGCGATGACGGTTGAGAGCTCTGAGGGCGCTTATGTCTTCGATACAGAGGGCAACAAATACCTCGACGGTATCGGTGGCCTGTGGTGTGTGAATATTGGCTATGGCCGCGAAGAAATGGTTGAGGCTATTGCTGACCAGGTTCGTAAACTCCCTTACTTCAGCCCCTTTACCGACACGACTAATACACCAGGTGCAGAGCTCGCAGCCAAGATCGCTGAGCTAGCCCCGGGTGATTTGAACCACGTCTTCTATACAACAGGTGGTTCAACCGCGATTGATTCTGCCTTCCGTTTGGTCCAGGCCTACTTCGGCACACAAGGCCTCAAAGAAAAGCGCCATGTCATTGGCCGTCATGAGGCCTATCACGGTTCGACTTACATTGCGCAGTCTATTGGCTGTAAAGAAATGGACCGCAACGAAGACCTTTTTGATTTCAAGACGGACACCATTCACCACATCTCAACACCGGACATGTACCGCTGTCCTGAGGGCCTGTCAGAGAGCCAATACTGTGACCAGCTGGTCCAGGAATTCGCGGACAAGGTCGCTGAGATCGGCGCGGACAAGGTTGCGGCTTTCTTCGCAGAACCCATCATGGGCGCAGGCGGTGTACGCGTTGCACCTGCGGGCTACCACAGAGGCATCTGGGACGTTTGTCAGGAGCACAACATCCTGTTCGTGGCCGATGAAGTCGTGACAGCCTTCGGTCGCTTGGGCCATTGGTTTGTGTCGAAAGAAATGTTTGATGTCCAGCCGGATATCATCACCTCCGCCAAAGGGTTGACCTCTGGTTACATCCCGCTCGGTGCGATGATTTTCTCCAGCCGCATCTATGATGTGATTGCTGAGAACGACCAGTACTTCACCAACGGTTTCACCTACTCTGGCCACCCGGTTGCTTGCGCGGCGGGTCTCAAGTCGATTGAAATCATGGAGCGCGAAGACATCTGCGGCCACGTTCGTGAAGTCGGTGCTTACTTCCGTGAGCAGCTCGGCAGCCTCAGCGATCTAGAAATTGTCGGCGATGTACGCGGCAGTCACTTCATGTGCTGTGTTGAGTTTGTTGCCAACAAAGAAACCAAGGCATTGTTTGAAGACGTCGACATCGGCTCGCTCGTGGCGCGTGAAGCAGAAAACCACAAACTCATCGTACGCCCTGTTGCGCATTTGAATGTGCTGTCTCCACCATTGACGCTAACAAAAGAGCAGTGCGATTTTGTTGTCAGCACCCTGCGTGCCTCAATCGAAAAAGTACAAGACGACCTGCGTGCAGAGGGCGTTCTTTAAGGAGCTTGTTCCTTGTTTCGTCATCCTGAGTGAGCTTAAGCGATCCGAAGGATCTAGTGCCACAGCAGTGCAATAGATTCTTCGGCAAGACTCAGGATGACTGCGTCTTTTTACGACAGGCGGTTTGTTCTGCCTTAACCAGCCTTCTCGAGGATCGCATCGTAGAGTGATTGCGGGATAGAGAAACCTTCTTCGGCCACAACGACACGCTGCTTGTAACGGCGGTCAGCAGGTAGACGGGTGCCGGGTTGTTTCAGCAGTTCAGCGAAGAGCTTCTCGGCGTGGTCCTCAAAACCGTCTGCATCACCGAACCTGCGTGGATCCATGGCGATGATCAGTTCCGCACCTGGGGGTGGACCGCCATCAACAATGTTGGCTTCGCCCGCTTCAAAGCTGCAGAAATCACCAATTAGCGGCCCAACCAACAAATCAATCATCAGCGCTAACGCCGCGCCCTTGTAACCGCCAAAGGCCAGCTGAGCACCCTCAAGAATTTCATTGGGGTCAGTGGTAGGGTTGCCGTCCCTATCGATACCAGCCGTCGCCGGCACCTTGTGACCGTCGCGGGCGGCAATCATGATTTCCCCACGTGCCATCGCCGCTGAGGCTTGGTCGAAAACCATGGGCTCGCGGTCCTTGCGGGGCCAGCCAAAGGCCATGGGATTGGTGCCGAAGAAGGGCTTGATACCGCCAGCTGGGGCCACCATCGGTGTTGCCGCCGTGAAAGCCATGGAGACACAACCGCGCTCTGCCATGGCCGTTGCCTCTGGCCACAGGGCCGCGAAATGATA
>CAJQQJ010000298.1 GCA_905480445.1 uncultured Alphaproteobacteria bacterium
AAAACCCAGAAATGGGGCGTGAAACCATGCCAAATTGGCTATATCCAACCCTAAAAGTTGCAAATAACTGATCCTACTGGAAATCCATCGCTAATTCGGTAATGTCAGACGGGAAAATAGGCCTTATACTGAGGTCTCAAAGAACAAGAGGCTGGTTGTTTTCTGAAAGATTTCGACATGTCGCCATAGCAACGTTCGAAGGGTTGGTTACGGCCAATACAAAACCGAAAGCGGTTCCACCTAATAGATAGCGCATCATGAAAGGTAATCCCGATCAAATAAATTTGGTAATAAAATTAATGCTTTTAAAATAGGGTGTTACAATGCGCTCCTAAAATAACCCATTCAAAAGAACATCGATTCGAATCTGATGCAATTGGAATTTTTTACGGAGTCATCTCTTAAACCGGATTCGAGGGAACGACTCGGAATTTGAACCATAAGCCACCCATATTTGGGAGGGGTCGAATCTATGTTTTTTAATTTTTTCTTATATTGAAACGGCGTGAAACAACCAAAATTCGAATCACTTCAACGCCGTCGGGTAACACAGTTTACGTACTGTCTTGAGATACCAAACAATGCTGTTTGCAACGCACCAAGCCGACCGAGCTGCTGTGTGACAAGCCGAACATAGACAGATTGGCGTAAAAACCTTAAAGAGCAGCCACTATATGGTTACCGTTAAGCGACGCGATGTGACCAACAGAATCAACTCATGACGAGATTAGACTTCATGCCTGCATACAGCGTTTTTGCTCTCTACAAATTCTTTGATTTCACCGATTTCGTTGACTGGCAAAACAAACTAAAAACTCTTTGCAAGGCGAGCGAAATAAAGGGCACTATTCTTTTATCACCTGAGGGCATCAATGGCACCGTCGCTGGGTCTCATGAAGCTCTCGAGGCATTGACCGGTCTGTTAAAAGCAGACGAGAGAATGGCTGATTTGGTTGTCAAAATTTCGCAAAGCCCGGAAAACCCATTCTTACGGATGAAGGTTAAGCTAAAAAAAGAAGTTATTCCAATGGGGCGGCCCACGCCTAAGCCTTCTGAAGTGACCGGTGCTTTTGTAAAACCCGAAAATTGGAATGCCTTGATCTCAGATCCTGATGTCGTTCTGATCGATACCCGCAATGACTACGAAGTCCGACTAGGTACTTTTAAAGGTGCTATAGATCCTAAAACCGAAAACTTCTCAGACTTCCCCACTTTCATTGAGAAACAAAAAGAACTCAAGCCAGAAACCAAAATCGCCATGTTTTGCACTGGTGGCATCCGGTGTGAGAAGGCCTCGGCTTTCCTACTGGATGAAGGGTTCAACGAAGTATTCCAGTTAGAAGGCGGAATTCTCAATTACTTAGAGACAGTGCCTCAAGAGAAAAGTCTTTGGGAAGGCGATTGCTTCATCTTCGACAACAGAGTTGCACTGGATCATGATTTAGAGCCGACCGACCATGACCTCTGTTTTGGCTGCCGAGAACCAGTGGCTCCAGCTGAAAAGGCCGATCCGGGTTATGAGCCAGGCGTCAGCTGTATGCGTTGTGTCAACAAGCATGATGAGCAAAAGCTTTCAAACCTGAGGCAGCGTCAGAAACAGTTAGAACTGGCCAGACAGCGTAACGAGCCGCATATTGGCGATGAAGCACGAGCCCTCCAGGAATGGAAAAAGAACAAATCCAAGACTCACTGAAGCACTTCTTACTTCCCTTGCACCCCGCCTTTATGGCACAAGTCCGTTAATCATATTAACCGAGAAGAAATTCTCAAATACTAGGGTCTATTTTGCATCATCTTTTTCGACCGGCGAAAACTTCGCCCGATGGTCGACCGATTTATGCAGCCCTCGACCTAGGGACTAACAACTGTCGGCTTATCATCGCCGAGAAGTCCTCCGGCAGACACGCTAGAAAGCTGATTACACCCCAGCCCTATCGTGTTGTTGATGCTTTTTCGCGCATCGTCCGTCTAGGCGAAGGCTTGGCCAGCGCAGGACGCCTGTCTAATGAAGCAATGGACAGGACTATTGCAGCTTTGGCTATCTGTGCCCGTAAAATGGGCAAGTGTGGCGTAACACATCCTATGTGTATTACGACGGAGGCTTGTCGACGTGCGGAAAACTGTGACGAATTCTTGAGCGCAGTGCGCAGCGAGACAGGCCTCCAACTAAGGCTCATCTCGGGAGATGAAGAAGCAAGACTGGGTTTGATCGGTTGCACTTCTCTTTTAGACATCAAGAAAAAACACGCCCTGATATTCGATATCGGCGGAGGAAGCACGGAGATTTCTTGGCTAAAACTTGGTCAGAATGAACAGTTTGAAATTCTAGCCACTTTGTCTATCCCTTTTGGTGTTGTGACCTTAACTGAGAGGTTCGGCGGACAATTTGATGAGTCATTGGAAGATGGTGGCCATCTTAGCCAAGTGGCCTATCAAACCATTGTCGAAGAAGTTTTGGCTCGATTAGACGAGTTTGACGAAGCCCATTCAATAAAACAGGCCGTCGATCAAGGTGGGGTCCAAATGATTGGGACGTCCGGCACAGTAACAACACTGGTCGGAATTCATCTTCGCATGAAACGCTATGATCGCGCTCGGGTGGACGGCACCTATATGTCTTTCGACCAAATTGGCAATTTAACGGGTCAGTTAGCAAAACTCTCAAACAGTGGCCGTGCAGAAAATGCCTGCATCGGCCGCCACCGCGCTGATCTAGTAATGCCAGGCTGCGCTATCCTAGAGGCAATCTGTGCACAATGGCCCTTAGGTCAACTTCGAATTGCCGATCGCGGTTTACGCGAAGGGATGCTGTTTCGGTTGATGAACGAGAGTAGCGCAAATACCAAGTCTCAGAAATCTAATAGAAACAAAAAGCGCCGGAACCGATCACGTCGTAAATCCGGAGGAGCAAACCATGCCACCGCGCAAGCCACTCAGTAAGCGTAAAAAGAAAAGCGACAATCGCAGTTTAACTGTGCGAGTGAAAACAGCCAGTGGTCGCAAGATTTCCTCGACCAATTGGCTTTCGAGACAGCTGAATGACCCCTATGTCGCAGCCGCGCGAAGCCAGGGTTACCGCAGCCGCGCTGCGTTTAAACTCATTGAAATTGACGATAAGTTTAAGTTTCTTAAGAAATCTAGCCGCGTTGTCGATTTAGGCTGTGCTCCAGGCGGTTGGTTGCAGGTCGCCCTAGATCGATGCCCAAAAGGGAAAGTCATCGGCGTTGATTTGGTTGAAATCGATCCCGTTCCTGGTGCCACTATTCTTGTTGGCGATGTTCGGGAACCTGAAGCTCTAGAGGAAGTCAGGACCTTATTAGATGGCGGGGGAGCTGATGTTGTCATGTCCGACATGGCCGCAGCTTCTATAGGTCACTCAGCAACCGATCACATAAGGGTTATGGCGTTGATCGAGATCGCTTTGGATTTCGCCGAGGAAGTCTTGGTTGAAAACGGAGCGTTTGCCGCCAAGGTCTTGCTAGGTGGGACAGAAAATCAACTACTCACGAGACTGAAGCAGAACTTCAGAACTGTCAAACACGTAAAACCACCCGCAAGCCGTGCTGACTCAAGCGAACAATATCTTGTGGCTACAGGTTTTAGAGGCAACAAGACCGAGTAAATCGCTCTTTTGAATGAGCTATGCGTCTATTGCATAGCGTCAATCGGGCTCACCCGCTTCTCGGTCCTTGCTATCACCAAACTTAGATATATGATGCGGCGTCAATTAACCATCGGTGCAGTGGGACAAATCACTGCCAAATAGGTATTGACCACTATGCAGATTCCAGAAGCCCTCACCTTCGACGATGTTCTTTTAGAACCAGGCGCTTCCAGCGTCCTGCCCGCTCAAGCTGATACAACCGTCCAGCTTACAAAAAACATCACTTTGAACATTCCCTTGTTATCATCGGCAATGGATACGGTCACTGAAAGCCGAATGGCAATTGCGATGGCACAGTCAGGTGGTCTCGGTGTTCTTCACAAAAACTTCACAATTGACGAACAAGCCAACAAAGTCAGAAGTGTTAAGAAGTTTGAATCCGGCATGGTCGTTGATCCAGTGACGATCAGCCCGGACGCGACACTGGCAGATGTTCACAGCCTCATGGCGCTCCACAAGATTTCGGGTATTCCTGTCGTCGAAAACGGCGGTCGTAAGCTGGTTGGCATCTTAACGAACAGAGATGTTCGTTTCGCACGTGATGAGAACCAAAAAGTCTATGAGTTGATGACGAGAGACGAACTGGTCACAGTGAAAGACACTGTCGGTCGTGAAGAAGCCAAGGCACTGCTCCATAAACACCGGATTGAAAAACTCGTTGTTGTTGACAACTCTTACAATTGCGTTGGCCTTGTTACAGTTAAAGACATGGAAAGAGCAGCGCTCTTTCCCAATGCCACCAAAGATGCTCAAGGCAGACTTTGTGTAGCAGCAGCTGTAGGAGTTGGCGACGATGGCAAAGCCAGAGCTGCTGCACTCGCAGACGCAGATGTGGACGTCTTAGTTGTCGATACTGCCCACGGTCATTCACAAGGCGTTCTGGAACAGGTTGCTTACTTGAAAAAAGCCCACCCTCAGGTCGAAATCATTGCTGGTAACATAGCAACGAAGGCTGGCGCACAGGCGCTCATCGACGCGGGAGCAGATGCCATCAAGGTTGGAATTGGACCTGGTTCAATTTGCACAACACGTATCGTTGCTGGCGTTGGTGTCCCTCAACTCACCGCCATCATGAACGCGGTTGAGGCCTGCAAAGATCAAGGAGTTACTGCCATAGCCGACGGCGGCATCAAACATTCCGGTGACATCGCCAAAGCTGTGGCCGTTGGTGCTGGTTGCTGTATGATCGGCTCGCTCTTCGCTGGTACAGACGAAAGCCCCGGGGAAGTCTTCCTCTACCAAGGCCGTTCTTACAAAGCCTACCGTGGTATGGGGTCTTTGGGCGCTATGGCTCGAGGATCAGCCGACCGTTATTTCCAGGCCGAAGTTTCCGATAACTTGAAACTGGTTCCTGAAGGTATCGAGGGCCAAGTCCCCTACAAAGGGCCCGTATCGGCCATCATTCACCAACTCGTCGGTGGCCTTAAATCTTCTATGGGTTACACGGGCAATGGTACGATCACAGACATGCAGCAGAACTGCACTATGGTACGGATCACCAACGCAGGCTATCGTGAAAGCCATGTCCACGACGTTACAATCACCCGCGAAGCACCAAACTACGGCAGTTCCCGCAACTAATGGCTAATTTCCAGCTTTCCGTTCGAGAAGCGCTCTTGGAGGATGCGTCTGGCATCTCAGAGGTGCATGTCGAGACTTGGAGAGCAAGCTACGCTGGTCTATTACCGGAAAATTTGCTTATACAAATGGATAGTAACGGACAGCGAAAGTCCTGGGAAGGCCTGCTCAAGCACCCAGAGCCTGGGATGCGTGTTTTGATTGCCGAGGCTAGGAATTTCACGTCGAATGACAGCAAAATAATAGGTTTTGGTTCTTGTGGTCCCGTTCGCGGCGACGATTTCCAAGATCGCGGTGAAATTTACACGCTCTATGTTCTTCCCGATTGGCAAAGCCAGGGCGTTGGTCAGCACCTGTTGCGCACGCTTTTGGGATGCCTAACAGGAGATGGTTTTTCCCACGCAAAACTTTGGGTTCTTGGTGATAATCCCTCTCGTTTTTTCTACGAACACGTTGGCGGCACTTTGATTGATGAACGAAGCCGTGCTCTCGGCGGAAAACGCATGCGAGAAGTCGCCTATATCTGGCCACTGCGCCAGGATACTCCCCATTTAACCAGCCTTCCTTACGGGCAAGCTAATTCAAACGACGGTGAAGATGTCTGACAAAATTCTAATTCTAGACTTTGGTTCTCAAGTCACACAGCTTATCGCCCGCAGGGTCAGAGAAGCCGGTGTTTACTGTGAAGTAATGCCCTTCAACTCAGATCCAGCTAAACTTGAAAAGTTCGATGCTAGAGGGATAATATTGTCGGGCGGCCCAGCCTCGGTCACCCACTCAGATACACCACGAGCTCCTGACTTCGTTTGGGCTTCAGGCTTGCCTGTTTTGGGTATCTGTTACGGCCAACAGACAATGTGCGCCCAACTCGGCGGCAAGGTTGAGAGCTCAGACCATCAAGAATTTGGGCGAGCCGAAGTTAAAGTAACCCAGAACTGTAAGCTGTTCGACGGCTTGTGGAAAGAAGGTGACACCACCACAGTATGGATGTCACATGGTGACAGGGTAGCAGCTTTGCCTAAAGGCTTTGAAGTCGTTGCCAGCAGTGAGGGCGCGCCTTATGCAATCGTCGCCAATGAAGCGAAAAACTATTACGCCGTTCAATTCCACCCCGAGGTCGTGCACACCACCGACGGTGCTCATTTGTTGAAAGCCTTCGCACACAACATTTGTAGCTGCAGCGGCGACTGGACAATGGCCGCCTTCAAGGACCAAGCGATACAAGCCATCAGAGATCAAGTCGGTGACAAAAAAGTTGTTTGCGGCCTTTCAGGTGGTGTTGATTCTTCTGTAGCTGCCGTTTTGCTTCACCAAG
Organism: uncultured Alphaproteobacteria bacterium; assembly: GCA_905480445.1. Taxonomy (GTDB): domain Bacteria; phylum Pseudomonadota; class Alphaproteobacteria; order UBA7985; family CAJQQZ01; genus CAJQQZ01. Next base: position 6,558 of record CAJQQJ010000298.1, read on the forward strand.
CCATTGGCGATCAACTCAGCTGTATTTTTGTCGACCACGGTCTATTGAGAGCTGGTGAAGCAGAGCAAGTCGATCAGTTGTTCCGCCAAAGCTACAACATTCCCTTAGTCTCAGTGGATGCTTCTAAATTGTTCTTAGGCAAACTCAGCGGTGTCGACGATCCGGAAAAGAAACGCAAAGTTATCGGATCTACATTCATTGATATCTTCGACGCGGAGGCAAAGAAACTCGGTGGGGCTGACTTCCTGGCGCAAGGCACGCTTTACCCAGACGTGATTGAGTCAGTGTCATTTACCGGAGGACCATCGGTCACAATCAAATCGCACCACAATGTCGGTGGTTTGCCAGACCGCATGAAAATGGATTTGGTTGAACCTTTAAGAGAGCTGTTCAAAGACGAAGTGCGCGCCCTAGGCCTTGAGCTAGGTTTGCCCGAAGCCATGATCAAGCGCCATCCTTTCCCAGGACCCGGGTTGGCAATTCGAATCCCCGGCGCTGTTGACAAAGACAAATGCGATATCCTCAAAAAAGCTGATGCCATCTATTTACAAGAGATCAAAAAAGCTGGTCTCTACGATGACATTTGGCAGGCTTTTGCCGTACTTCTGCCCGTTCGAACCGTTGGTGTTATGGGGGATGCCAGGACTTACGACTTTGTTTGCGCTTTGAGAGCGGTGACGTCCACCGACGGCATGACCGCCGACTCCTATCCTTTTGAGCACGCCTTCGTATCCCACGTGGCGACCAAAATAATCAACGAAGTCAGGGGCATCAACAGAGTTGTCTATGACGTTACCTCTAAGCCACCAGGTACAATCGAGTGGGAGTAGTTTTTCTTGTGTAAGTCATTGATATTATTGTATTCGTGACTTACGCATTACTTTCACACTCAGAAATCAATCGTTGATTTCCTTAGTCTTTTTTCATACAGTTACACAAAATGTTGCACAAACGTGTGACTACTGAAACTCGTAGTAACTCAGAGACTAAGATTTGG
>CAJQQJ010000299.1 GCA_905480445.1 uncultured Alphaproteobacteria bacterium
TGGCCGTGTTGTGGAACAAGGCCCAGTTGACCAAGTCCTGTCCCCACCTTTCCACCCCTACACTAGGCTGCTGATCACTTCTGTGCCTGAGATGCGAGTTGGATGGTTGGAAGACACGATGGAAACCCGCGAAGCCGCTGCTGGTATTGCTGGTACTGTGGAATTGACTGACGTTGGCTGTCCCTTCTTTAACCGTTGTCCTTTAAGGATTGATGGTGTTTGCGACAAACAAGATCCGCCAATCCGCGAAGACAAACCAGGGCACGAAATAGCCTGCCATCGCACGATCGAAGAGATCTTATCGTAACCCGAACTTGGATCTTTTCTGACGGCTGAACCAAGGTTTTCAGGGTGTTTAGCTCGGTTTTCGCTTAGTCATGGCCCCATCTCAAGGCCTTGAAAGGCTTGCAATCTCGTGATTTACCTGACTAATATGTTATGCGGGAATGACGCTGTTGGCCTTTCGCCGACGAACCATGTTCATTCCTTCAAACCTGAAGCCAAAACTCATAGGGAGAAACAGGGTGGCAGATAACAAGAATGACGTGAGCTACGACAAACTCACTTACTCAGAACAAACTCTTTTACAATCCGCATTGAAGCGTGGCGCGTCTCGCCGCGAAGCCATGCAAATGATGATGGCCGCTGGTGTCACCGTTGCAGCGGCAGGTGCTCTCGTCACTTCTGCGCAGGAAGCGGTTGCAGCTACTCCAAAGAAGGGCGGCACAATCAAGGCAGCGACACACATTCATGGCCCAGATGACAGTCTCGATCCAGCTACGATGGGTACCGCGACTGACTACAGCCGTGGCCGCGCTCATTACAACGGCCTAGTTCAGTTGGCTGACGACATGGTCCCGCAGCCAGAACTAGCTGAAGAATTTGGTGCTAACGCAGATGCCACAGAGTGGACATTCAAGCTCCGTAAAGACGTAGAGTTCCACGACGGCAGCAAATTTACAGCCGACGACGTCGTCTACACAATGAACCGCCACTACGGTGATGATTCAACGTCAGTTGTTAAGTCACTGGTCAAATCAGTAAAAGAGTGGAAGAAAGTTGGCCCACACGAAGTGAAAGCCATTCTCGAATCTCCTTACGCTGACCTACCAGCAGTCTTGGGTGAAAAACAGTTCAAGATCATCAAAGATGGTACGACAGATTTCCAAAACCCCACGGGCACAGGCCCATACAAGCTTGAAGAATACAAGCCTGGCATTCGCTCTCGCCATGTTCGCAATGACAACTACTGGCGCGAAGGTGCTAACCTCGACGCAATCGAGATCTTCGGTATCACTGACCCTGTAGCGCGTGTAAACGCACTTCTTGCGGGCGACGTAAATCTGGCTGCGAACATTGCTCCAAAAGCTATCGAAGAAATCGAAGCAACTGATGGCGTTGAAGTATCCTCAATCCCATCTGGCTCCTACATGGGGCTTTGCATGTTGGCGACAAAGTCACCTGGTAACAATGCAGATTTCGTTGCCGGTATGAAGTTGCTTCATCGTCGCGAGCGTATTGTTAAGACCATTCTGAAAGGCCACGGTACAGTTGGTAATGACCAGCCTATCAACGTGGCTTACGGTGTTGACTTCTGCGACGACATTGCGCCACGCGAGTATGACCCTGACCAAGCCAAGCACTTGATTGGAAAATCAGGCATAACAGAAGCCGAAATTCAGGTTGCTGAAGTATCATCTGGTGTGACCGACGTTTGCTTAATGTGGCAACGTGAGTGTGCCAAGATTGGCTTTAATCTGAAGATCACCAAAGTGCCGACCGATGGCTTCTGGGGTTCTTACTGGCAGACATCACCCATGAACGTTACTGCTTGGAACATGCGTCCAACGGCAACAATCATGCTTGATATTGCTTACCACCCAGATGCGCCTTGGAGCGACACCTGGTGGAAAGACGAGCGCATGGGCAAGCTTTTGGCTCAGGCGAAATCCGAAACTGATCCAGCCAACCGTCATGCACTTCAGTGCCAGATGCAGGCGATTGTTCGTGATGGCTCTGGTGTTATCATTCCAGCCCACCGTAACATCGTCGACGGTCGTGCTTCTAACGTTATGGGCATGCCACGTCTTGCTCTGGGTAACTTGGGTGCTTCCGAGTGGCCAGAATTCGCATGGCTTGATTCATAAGACTTCTTTGCTTCAGGGCAAACGAGTCCTAGCATTCAGAATTGGGGTCGGCGGGAACGCTGGCCCCTTTTTTTCTTCAGTTTCCATCTATAAGTTCGTGAAGTTTACAGTAAGCTACAATCCATCAGGAACGTAGATTCGCTGACTACCTTCAGAAAAACTGCCCAAATCAAACTGCCAACTTGACCCCGGCCAACGGATCTCCATCTGTCTCTTCCTCGGTCGGTAAATCGAGGTGTAGAGTGTGCCAAAGCCAACACTGTAGGCTGTTGAATAAAGCGGTGGCTTAAGGAAGACACCAATGAATTTCTCTTCTGGATCAACGTGAAGAGTTATTCGCTGAAGAAGAAATCGCTCTCGCTCTACTGTGGCTGTAAATCGGGCGTGACTGACCCACTCGACATTTTCTTGATGGTTTGTTGCCACGGCCGCACGGGTGATGACCGTCGGGCGATCAGGGGCCATCATTGCGGTAATGTAATTACGTTTAGCATCCAGAACGGTGACGTTGTAACTCATATGAGTAGGAACGCGCGCTAGAACTTTTGCCGCCTCAGCAGTGGTTTTACAAGTTTGCAATACGTAGCGAAGAATAATTGGCACCCCAAAGCCATTCCCTACTTCTCGTCGCCCGCCAAATGTCAGGGATATTGCCAGTCCGTGCTCGTTTGTTCCGTCAACCAATCCCCACAGGCCGTCACTGACACCCATGACTTTACAGCCCATCCAGTTGGTATGAAGGACAAGGCTGTCAAAAGAAGCCGGGCTGTAATCGTAGTTGCGTACCAGAACTGGCTCCTTGCCTGGCCAAATAGCCTGTGAACACCCTGATAAATAGGGCGGTGGGTTATGGAAACTGAGAAACCGTGCAACTTTGTCCCCTCCTCCAGCCAACTCACAAAGCTGATCGTAGAGAGGAACGATCTCTGGCATATGATGTGACAGGGCCTTGCGGCTTTCGTGGTACGTAGGGCGCATTTCCTCGCCCTCGCGCAACCACCAACGTTGGTAGTCAGGCCAGTACTCGGCAAAGAGTGCAGCCCATTTAGGACCAGGTTCCGCCTCAGAGACAGATCGCCAAAGCGTTTCCATTTTGTTTTATAGAACTTTAAAAGCTGGTTCCGATAAAGCGCGTGCTGTCGGTAAAGGCTTAGCAGAGAAGCTTGACTTAATACCATGTATCCACTTCTTGGCGCGTTCATTAAGCTGATAGGATTTTGTCATAGAACGCCCTCTTGTCACAAGAATTCCAAGGTCTGCGCCCTCATATCTAAACTCACCGGGCTTTAGGATGCGTAAGAAGAATGCCTCATTTTCACTTTCAACTGCACCACGGTGATAGTCGAAACGATCGAAGACAACACGGCCATCTTCCAGCATCTTGTAGATACCCGTTTCAGGAGCATGTGTTAGAATGAGACCTCAGTATAAGGCCTATTTTCC
>CAJQQJ010000300.1 GCA_905480445.1 uncultured Alphaproteobacteria bacterium
TCCGCCACAGAGTCTGTCATGCCTCTCCCAATATCGAGGTTATTGAGCTTGGGGTACCAGCAGAACACATCACAACAATCGACCACGATTTTACACTGCCCAATGGTGTTGGCGATCCTGCCCGCGAATGGGACGGCCAGACATTCGTTCATCACGTGAAGTCTAAAGCCCAGTGGCAACCTTTTCGCATACCGGGCTTTACCTGCCGCGATACGGGTATTTCAGCGGGCACAAAAGGCGTGGCTGGCATTCAGGTGGCACGTTTCGAACAAGGGACACCCCCTAAATCAAAGCATGACGCCGACATCCACTTTACTTTCGTGATGGAGGGCAGTGTTACACTCAACGCAGACGGCCAACCATCTCGCGATCTGCAAGCCGGTGATGCTTTCGTCATTCCGCCGGGTATGGTGTCACAGCTCACTAACTGCTCGAATGATCTGGAACTGTTGGAAGCCACCCTTCGCGGTGACTGCAAGACTGAAGTTTTAGAACAGAGCTGAAAACAAAAAAAGGGCCACCCAGAAGGCAGCCCTTTTCCAAAGTCTATGAAGACTTGATTAGTCGAGTGCGGCTTCCAATTCAGGAACAGCATCGAACAAGTCAGCAACAAGACCGTAATCAGCAACCTGAAAGATCGGTGCTTCTTCGTCTTTGTTAATCGCTACGATGACCTTAGAGTCTTTCATGCCAGCCAAGTGCTGGATCGCGCCGGAAATACCAACCGCAATGTAGAGATCAGGTGCAACCACCTTACCTGTTTGACCAACTTGGTAATCGTTTGGCACGTAACCAGCGTCAACCGCCGCACGGGATGCACCCACAGCAGCGCCGAGCTTGTCAGCAACCTTGTCGAGCATCGCGAAGTTATCACCGCTTTGCATACCACGACCACCAGAAATAACGATCTTCGCAGAAGTCAATTCAGGGCGATCAGATGAGGACAGCTCTTCACCAATGAAGGACGACATGCCCGCGTCACCAGCGCTTGAGAAAGCCTCAACAGCAGCAGAACCACCTTCCGCGGCAGCAGCCTCGAATGATGTCGCACGTACTGTCACAACCTTGACTGAGTCAGTGGACTGAACAGTTGCGATGGCGTTACCGGCGTAGATTGGACGCTCAAATGTATCAGCAGAGATGATTGCTGAAATATCAGAGATTGGCTGAACATCCATCAAAGCACCAACACGTGGCAGCAAGTTTTTGCCGTATGTCGTAGCCGGTGCCAAAATGTGGGTCATGCCGGCAGCAGCAGCGACAACTGTCGGCGCAATGTTTTCCGCCAAACCGTTGCCTAGTTCCGCCGCATCAGCGTGAAGAACCTTAGAAACGCCTGCAACTTTCGCTGCTTCGTCTGCAACGGCCGCAGAGCCAGAGCCCGCAACCAAAACAGTAACATCACCGCCGATTTCTACAGCGGCAGCAATTGTATTCAACGTTGCTGGCTGAAGGGCTGCATTGTCGTGATCTGCAACAACTAAAATGCTCATGATTATATCACCTTTGCTTCGTTCTTGAGTTTATCGACCAGTTCCGCAACAGAACCAACGATAACACCAGCAGCGCGCTGTGGTGGCTCTTCAACTTTGACAGTCTTCACACGTGGTGTCGTGTCAACGCCAAGGTCAGCAGGTGACATTGCATCAATCGGCTTTTTCTTCGCCTTCATGATGTTTGGCAGCGAGGCATAACGAGGCTCGTTCAAACGCAAATCAACAGTTAGAACCGCTGGAAGGTTGATCTTGACGTTCTCAAGGCCGGCATCAACTTCACGCGTGATTGTTGCTTCGCCGTCACCCACTTCCAAATTGGAAATGAATGTGCCCTGCGGCCAACCCATAAGCGCAGACAAGATCTGGCCTGTTTGGTTGTTGTCGCCGTCAATGGCTTGCTTACCAACGATCACAATGCCTGGCTCTTCTTTAGCAATCACAGCTTTCAGAAGCTTAGCGATTGCGAGCGGCTGAAGCTCGTCGTCTGTATTAACGTGAATACCGCGGTCTGCACCCATCGCCAAAGCTGTGCGGATGGTTTCCTGACACTGCTGCACGCCGAGAGAAACAGCGATCACTTCAGAAGCCGTACCAGCCTCTTTGAGGCGAATGGCTTGCTCTACAGCAATCTCGTCAAATGGGTTCATAGACATTTTGACATTTGCCAACTCAACGCCTGACTGATCAGGCTTGACGCGTATTTTCACGTTGTAATCAACAACGCGCTTAACGCAGACCAAAACTTTCATTTCTAGTCCTTCCGGTATGATAAGAAAAAGCCCGCCAGACAAGCATGACACTTATCTTTTGGGCAGCCAATTTGGCGCGGACACTAGGAGTGTCATTTCAGTGAGTCAATAGCATCAGCGACGCTGTGATATAAATTCGCGTCAGCGATTTGCCCCAGGCACCCAAAGCACGTCAGAACGGCCTTCATCATTGCAAATTCGGGACAAAACGAAGAACAGATCCGACAAACGGTTCAAGTAGCGGATAACTTCGCGGTTGATCTCTTCTTCTTCAGCCAATTCAACGACGAGGCGCTCTGCTCTACGAACCACAGTGCGCCCCAAATGCAGGGTGGCTGCGGCGGCGGATCCGCCAGGTAAAATGAAAGATTTCAAGGGCTCCAGCTTAGCATTGTAAGCGTCGATCTCTTTTTCCAAGCGCTCTGTTTGGGCAGCTGTGACCCTGAGTGGTTCATAACCAAGGTCAGGATTATCAGGCGTACAAAGGTCTGCGCCAACATCAAACAAATCATTTTGAACAGTAGAAAGTAAGGCGTCGAGTGCTTGGTCTTCTTTCGTATGAAGACGAACGAGCCCTAAGACTGCATTGGCCTCATCCACGGTACCGTAAGCCGAAACACGTAGGTCATATTTTGCGACACGTTTGCCGGAACCTAAAGAGGTTTTCCCCTTGTCACCGCCCTTTGTGTAGATCCGGGTTAGCTCAACCATCAAAATGTCCTTATGTGTTGGTTTTCACGAGAATAAGCGCAATGACCAAAGCGATTGTTACGAACTGGAATACAACACGTAGACGCATTAGAAGGTTAGATTTCTCTCCACCACGAGCCATCGTAATTAGGCCAGCTATCAAGATTCCCAACGTTATGACAAAGGAAATCGAGACCAGAACAGTCAGTGTTGTTAGCATTTTCGCTCCAATTCAACTCTTAAGAGGCAGAGGTTAAAGTAAGGGTGAAATCTGATCTTTCCATTGCGACATCGCGCAGCATGTCGGCAATACGCACCCAATCCCCACCCAGCTGGTCTTCTGCTTTTTTGATATCATGCCAGCGAACCTCGATTGGACCTTCGACCATACCAGTTAGGAAATCGTATACGGCGTCTAGGTTTTTGCCCGCCCAATCTTCGGCACCTAACTGATCATAGATTGATTGGTAAACCTCATGGCGCGTATCATACGAAGCGTCTAGGCGGCATAGTTTTACACCCGCTGGCGAATCTTCCGTTTCAACCGGGCTAGGAATTTCTGGTTCGTCATCCGAACCGAATGGCCACCATTTCATTATCTAGGGTCCACTTTTTGGAAAGAATCGTAGTGATCAACGGTCAACCATTGCAGCCAACGGTTTTTGCTGTTCTTCACAAACACCAGACGTTTTGCGCCGCGGCGATCACCATCGAAATCAATGTCGGCTTCAACAAACTGCCCAACATTCTTAGGTAGCCGTCCCTCATAGTTTCCAAATCGATTGCCACCGATGGAATGACCGGGTGACGAATTCCAGAGATCGCGGCCTCGGCTCCACCCTCTATCCTCGGCCTGGCGCTTAGTGAGGTAACAAGACGGCAAGCGGCCTGTTTGATTGACTGTGTTTGTCACATTCACGAATGTATAAGGAAATTGCAACCGTTGGCGTTTAGCCATCGACAGCAAGTTCTTGTCATACTTGCCTTTCACCCGTGGCGCGCTGCCGCAAATACCTTCATCCCTGAAACCGTAGTTGTCTTTTTTAGGCTGCGGCTGGGTCTTTACTTCGCTGGTTGCGACTTTGGCCGCTTTAGGCTGTTGCTTTGTCTCAATCGCCTTGGTCTGAACCAGCTTCGGTTTAACTGCTTGTTCTACTGGCTTGGTTTTAGGCTCAGTCGTCGCAGTCGATTGGGGCTGGTTTGCTTGGGGCTCTCCCACCAACTGTTGCAATTTATCTAGATTACCAGTCACCGCGAAACCGCCAACGATTAACAAACCAACAACAATCGAGAGAATTTTTTTCATGGTTCTTTAGCCTTCTAAACGCCTGTAGCGATTCTATTTGGGAGATATATTTTATTTAAGGGGATCAAAGCAAGCCATTGACCAAAAAAGACCGGATGCCCATAAAGCCAGAACTTAAGATCAAAGGAAAACGCACCATGAAGGTCTCTCCCCTCGCCCCGAAGAAATTTCCAGCCATGCCTCCTGTTCCAGGCGTAGAAATGCTGACCGTACAATCCGGCATGAAATACCAAGGGCGAACGGATGTTCTTTTGGTCCGATTGGCGAAAGGCTCGACAATTGCGGGAACCTTTACTAAATCCTTGACCGCCAGTGCACCAGTAGAATGGTGCCGCGAACAAGTAGCTAAGGGTGAAGTCTCGGCGATCATAGTCAATGCAGGCAACGCGAACGCCTTTACGGGTGCTGCAGGCGTTACTTCAGTTGATGCAATGGTATCAACGGCCTCGGAAACAACGAACTGCGACCGTGAAAAAGTTTTTGTTGCCTCCACAGGAGTCATTGGCGAACCCCTGCCAACTGACATCATAGACCGCGCGATTAAAGCCGATGCGGGGGCCTTTCAAAACAACGACTGGCAGGCCGCAGCCAAAGCAATCATGACCACTGACACCTTCCCAAAGGGATCAACGAAGTCCGTTTCAATCGATGGAACAGAAGTAAAGATCTGTGGGATAGTCAAAGGCAGCGGGATGATAGCGCCCGACATGGCAACTATGTTGGGTTTTGTGTTTACTGACGCTGCCATTCCGGCGCCTATCCTTCAAAAGATGCTAACTGACATCACTAACAAGTCATTCAACTCAATCACCGTGGACAGTGACACCTCCACCAGCGATACGGTCTTGCTCGCCGCAACAGGTCAAGCGCAACACAAGGCGATTACATCGATCAACGATGCTCACCTATCAGCCTTCAAACGTGCACTCAAATCTGTTTGCATCGATTTGGCTCAACAAGTTGTTAAAGACGGTGAAGGCGCGAGCAAGTTCATCACTATTGATGTCAGCGGCGCAAAGACTCAAAAAGCAGCTAGGCGCATCGCTCTGTCGATTGCTAACTCACCTTTGGTGAAGACTGCAATCGCAGGTGAAGACGCCAACTGGGGGCGCATTGTCATGGCCGTTGGCAAATCTGGAGAGAAAGCCGACCGTGACGCATTAGAAATCTCAATTGGCGGTCACCTCATCACCGAAGGCGGCAAAGTTGTCGAAGGCTATGATGAAACGCCAGTGGCAGAACACATGGCTGAGCAAAAGATTTCCATCGCTGTTGACGTTGGTGTTGGCCGTTCCAAAGCTCGAGTTTGGACCTGTGATCTAACCCACGGCTATATTGAAATAAACGCAGACTACCGGAGTTAGATCCGCGTGCGTAACTATCCCAACTTCCAAACAGATAGACTGAGACTTCGCAATCTCACAGCGAACGATCTCCCGGCGTTAACAGAAATTTGGTCATTCAAGGAAATTGCAGAGTGGAGCAAATCCATTCCTCACCCCCTACCGACCGACTTTGCCAAGACCTATCTTACGAAAAAGCTGAGTGCTGGCGAAAAAGGCGACTTCGTTTCTTTCATTCTCGAAGACAAAGAAACGAACCAGCCCATTGGTTACGCAGATTTCATCTTTGAAGAAAGCGAAGAGACGCCGGAAATTTCCTTCTTTATGCATCCTGACCACCAAAGTCGTGGCCTGATGAGCGAAGCAGTCTCAAACCTGCTTGCTTTGGCTTTTGACCACTTTGGCTTTAAACAAATTTGTGCTTACGCAAGAGTTGAGAATTTGGCTTCTCAGAAATTGATGAGCAAACTTGGTTTTATTTGCGAACGGGAATTCCTGGACAACGAATCTGTGCGGGGCGAGGAAATGATCCGACGTTTCTTGGTCACAACAGAGGCGTTCAAAACCACAAGGCTAAGAGACGGCTGCGCCGGTGCCAACGGCCCGCAATTGGAAATTCCGACGCTGTTGGTCTCTGCCGTCATTTTGGTCGATACCGATGACCGCATCTTGCTGGCCCGCCGGCCAGAAGGCAAATCGATGGCCGGTTTATGGGAGTTCCCTGGCGGAAAAGTCGAAACGGGCGAAACCCCTGAAACAGCTCTGGTTAGAGAACTCAATGAAGAGCTAGGAATATCAACGAAGAATTCCTGCCTAGCGCCTTTTACCTTCGCCAGTCATTCTTACCCCAAATTCCATTTGCTAATGCCGCTGTACATCTGCCGGATTTGGGAGGGCACCCCTCAACCCAGAGAAGGCCAAAAGCTAGCCTGGGTTCGCGCTAACAAACTTCAAGACTACCCAATGCCACCTGCAGATGAGCCACTGATCGCTATGATCCGGGATTTCTTCTAGGCTAGGATGGTTTCGTTGGCTCATTAAGGCCGTGCTCAAATGAGCCAAGTGCGTCTGCCAACCGTGATTTGGCTGAGCCCGGTCTTAAGGGTTGTTGCTGAGAACTATCAGGTCGCCATCCTGTCAAAAACAAAATGTCAAAGTTGACGGGCAAACGTCCATTTTGATCTTTTTCCACTTCCTCTTCATTGTTCTTTTTCGCTTTTTTCTT
>CAJQQJ010000301.1 GCA_905480445.1 uncultured Alphaproteobacteria bacterium
GCATCCGCGAACATTTTGAGGACTTCTGGGGTACAGACCTGGATCCTAAAAAGGGCCTCACAGTTGTTGAGATCATCGACGCGATCCACGACGACCAAATCAAGGGCATGTACATCATGGGCGAAAACCCCGCCATGTCTGATCCTGATCAAAACCACGCTCGTGCAGCACTCGCAAAGCTGGAGCATCTCGTTGTTCAGGACATCTTCCTGACCGAGACCGCCTTCCACGCTGATGTTGTCCTGCCAGCGACCGTTTATTATGAGAAGACTGGCTCCTTCACCAACACTAACCGCCAAGTCCAGATCGCCCGCCAAGTCGTGGCACCTCCAGGACAAGCACGTGAAGACTGGTGGATCACAGTTGAACTTGCAAAGCGCGTCGGTCTTGATTGGAACTATGCAAACCCTGGTGAAGTGTTCAACGAAATGGCAATGGTTATGCCGTCGTTGAAAAACATCACTTGGGAGCGTCTCAACCGCGAGAACGCTGTCACTTATCCTTGCGACGGCCCAACTCTGCCAGGTAACGAGATCCTCTATGGCGCTGGCTTTCCAACAAAAGACGGTAGAGGCACGATGGTTCCTGCCAAAATCATTCCACCAGACGAGCTGCCGGACATAGACTACCCGATGGTGCTGTCAACTGGTCGTATGTTGGAGCATTGGCACACTGGTTCTATGACACGCCGTGCGCGGGTTCTGGATCACCTTGAGCCAGAAGCGATTGCAATGCTGCACCCTCGCCAAATGCGATCTATGGGTCTTGAGATCGGTGACTACATCAAGGTTTCAACCCGTCGCGGCGAACTTGAGATCATGATCCGTCAAGACCGTGACGTTCCAGAAGGTATGGTCTTTATTCCGTTCTGTTACGCGGAAGCGGCGGCGAACCTGTTAACCAACCCGCAACTTGACCCATTTGGTAAAATTCCAGAGTTCAAGTTCTGTGCTGCAAAAGTCGAAAAGACTGCTGCACCAGTGATGGCTGCCGCTGAATAGGCATCATCTCGGTAACATCTACTGAGTTCGACAGGGAGGCTTCGGCCTCCCTTTTTCGTTCGAATCCGCAAAACAAGCTAAAATTCGTTTGATTTGTTATCTAAACCTGCATTTTCCCAAATTTAGTAGCTATTTGCATGGCAGAAGGACAAGGAGTCCCAACCCTAGACAAGCTCAATCCCCCCCAAGACTCGCAGGTAAAATTGGAGTCACTGTTGAAACAGCGAACTGGCACGGTTCCTGCTATATAGTAAGCAGATACAACAGATGATGGTTAACAATTGCAAGAGTTGTTAACAGAAGCGCAAACTTTCTTCATCTGTTCGTCACGAGCTTGCCTTAGTCGGGCAAACTTCCCAGCCAAACTTTATGGCCCAGAAGAGAAATCTTCTGGGTCCTTTTTTTTGGAGCAAAGCCCCTCACCATGATAGGTTCAATCGAAGACTTTAATCAGGAGAGAATAATTGCTTTATCAGCTTGGAAACGACAAACCGCAATTGCATGACGAAAGCTGGGTAGCGCCAACGGCAGTTGTTATCGGCAAAACCCGTTTGCTGAAAAACGCGTCGGTCTGGTGGAATGCTGTTATCCGTGGCGATAATGAGTGGATTGAGGTCGGTGAAAACTCGAACGTCCAAGACAACGCTGTTCTGCATACTGACCCCGGCTTTCCTATGACAATTGGCAATGACGTAGTCGTCGGCCACCTCGCTATGCTTCATGGTTGTACGGTCGAAAACGGTGCCTTGATTGGCATGGGCGCGACGGTGCTCAATGGCGCCGTCATTGGAAAAGGGTCCATCATCGGTGCAAACGCCTTGATCGCAGAAGGCAAGGAAATCCCACCTTTCTCTTTGGTTGTCGGACAGCCTGGTCGGATCATAAGAACCCTAACCCAAGAACAATCCGCCCAAATGCTCAGAGGTGCAGCAGCCTACGTGAAAAACTGGCAACGATACGCCAAAGACCTGGTGCCGTTGGATTAGTGATCGAATGAACGAGACTTACGACGTTATTGTTGTTGGTTACGGCTTTGCAGGGGCTGTCGCCGCCATCGCCGCACATGACGCTGGTGCTAAAGTCCTCCTGATCGAGAAGATGAAAACGCCAGGTGGAATTTCCATCTGTTCGGCAGGCGGCATTCGAATATCGAAAGATAAGGATCAATCCTTGCGCTATCTCGAACGCACCAACGGAGATACTGCTCCAGTAAGCCTTCTGGATACTCTTGCAACAGGCATGACGGAAATCTCTTCGTTTGTCGAAAAACTAGCAGCCAAAACACAAGCGACCACGAAAACAACGACCGCTAACGCCAACTATCCATTTCCGGGCTATGACTCCTTTGGCTTTATCTCAATTGCTTCCATAGAGAACTACGACCAGGACGAAGCCTATCCGAATGTTCGTGGCATGCGCGGCGGCGCTCGGCTCTTTCAAGTCTTAGAAAGAAACCTTGCGGATCGAGGAATAGAAGTTCTTCTTTCCTCTCCCGTAAAGAAACTCTTGAGAGAAGGAGAACGCATTGTTGGCATCGAGGCACAGATAAGTGGCAAGATGACAGCTTTATCAGCACAAAAAGCCGTCATTTTAGCTTGCGGTGGTTTTGAGGCCTCAGCAGAAATGCAAAAATCTTACTGGCAAGAACAAGACGTCCAACCGGTCGCCTTCCTTGGTAATGAAGGCGACGGCATTCGTATGGCCCAAGCGGTTGGCGCGGACCTTTGGCATATGTGGCACTATCACGGAACCTATGGCGTCAAGCACCCAGATCCCAAATACCCCTTTGCCATTCGCCTAGCGCGGTTGCCTGACTGGCTTTCTGGACATGGTTTCCCAGAAAACAATGCTTTTGCGACGGGTAGTAAATCAGACCAGCCGAGAATGCCGTGGATTGTTCTTGATAAGAATGGGAGGCGCTTCATGAATGAATATCCCCCATACCTCCAGGACACAGGCCATCGAGCCATGGCTCACTATAATCCTGACACCCAAAACTACCCTCGCATTCCGGCGTGGTTGGTCCTTGATGATGAGGGGAGACAACTCTTTCCACTCGGCATGCCGTCCTACCATCAAGAGGGCGTCAGTTTTGAGTGGAGCGAAGATAACAAAGTTGAAATAGAGGCCGGTATCCTGCACCAGGCTTCCAGCCTTGAAGAACTAAGCCAGAAAACTGGCATTGCCCTGGCAGTTCTCAAACAGAGTATAGAAGATTGGAACGAGTGCTGTAAAAATGGTCTGGATGAAGAATTCGGCCGGCCATCTGAAACGATGATGGCAATCAAAAAACCTCCCTTTGTCTTCGCAGAGTTGTGGCCCATTGTTTCCAATACGCAAGGTGGCCCAGTCCACGATGACAAAAACCAGGTACTGAACCCGTTCGGCGAAGCCATTCCAGGGCTTTACGCAGCCGGAGAATTAGGCAGCCTTTTTGGTCACCTCTATCTTTCAGGCGGAAACATCGCGGAATGTTTCATCGGAGGAAAGATAGCCGGAGAAAACGCCGCTGCCGAGAGCTAAAATACTAAAGCCTTCAGCCGCCTTGCTTCTGCGATAGCATTTTCGGGGCTCTGTTGCGGCACTTCTGAGTAGTCAGGTTCCAGCCCTTGCTGTTTTAATCGCCACTCCTGCATAAGGGCTATCGCTGACCAGCGTACTTGAGAAGCATAGCGCCAAAAGCCCACGCGCTCTTCATTAATTTGAATACTCGAAAGCTCTTGATAAGACTCGATGAAAACACTGAGGTTTTCCTCTATAGCTTCTGGCTTGGCATAACGCCAACAAGGAGCAAAGAGCCATCCAATATCCTGTTCTCTTTCGCCAAGTCCTGCAAACTCCCAATCCAGAAGAAAAATCTGGCCCGATTTAGATCTCAACAAATTGCCCATACGGAAATCATTGTGACATAATACTGACGCAGCTTTGGCTCTCGCTAGATCATCGACTATGAACTCTAGCTCCTTAGCAATAGTTTCTGACATTGGATGCGCTTGCTCTTCAACCCATTCAGCGAATGAGCTCAATACATAAGAGAGAGAACAGGGTGCTAGCGCTTCCTGCATCTCTACTGGCAAACTAGTGTCATGAAGCTCAGCCATGATTTGTGCTGTTTGATACCAAAAAGCCCTGTTTTCTAACTCGTCATAGAATTGCTTTGGGTGGCTATCACCATTTATTGCTTCAAGGATGAAACCTTCCCCATAGTGCTGCTCAATAGATGCAACTAATGCAGGGCACCAGGCTCGTTCCTGC
Organism: uncultured Alphaproteobacteria bacterium; assembly: GCA_905480445.1. Taxonomy (GTDB): domain Bacteria; phylum Pseudomonadota; class Alphaproteobacteria; order UBA7985; family CAJQQZ01; genus CAJQQZ01. The sequence continues at coordinate 4,257 of CAJQQJ010000301.1, forward strand.
TTGCTCAATCCTGCTATCAGTTGGGCCTCTAGTTTGAGAAGGTTTTGACAGTCGACGGGTAAAGCCAGCGCGTTTCTTTCTCGCCAAACACCAGGGTCGCCATTTGAACAACTGAAAAGAAAATGGTCGTTGATCGCTCCATTTGAAAATTGGCCAAGTATTTCGAGCTGCTTGCTTTCAACTCCAAGATAAGTCGAGATAGATTCAGCAACCTTTTCTCGCCTAAAACTCTCAACTTTTCGAAGCTTCATATGGCAACGCCAATGTATAAAAAGAGTATTTTTGCCTTGTGAATCCTAGGTCTGTTGTCTTTTGAACACAGTCATCTAAGACTTTGCAGGCAATAGCGATCTTTGCTGGCCTTTGCTAGATCAAAATGGCAATTTGCCGCCAACAAGTTACCTACAACGCAGACACAAACCGTTGTCGCGTTACCAGGTTTCGGGGGAGAGCCTCTTTAAAAAGGGGCAAGAAACGAAAAGCGCTGTCTGTCCGGGGGGACGTTGACAGCGCTTTTTTCGTTTCTAACTTGTTTGTTACCTATAAACTTCGTTTGTGAAAGCCTCTGCCAACTTTTCAATCATGGGCCCGGTCGCTTGCATCATGTCGAGCGGCTTTGCCAAAGACCGAATGCGATCCAGCCTTTCTTCCAAGGCAGGTGATGTTTTGCGACCTGTTACGTAAAAGGCCTGGCTAGCTATGAATGCCAACACTGCAAGACTGGCATCTAAGCATTTCCCCGACCTTTCAATCTTACGCCAGGCCGGTAGAGCAACACTTGCAACATCATTTTGACCGAAGCCGCCGGATTCAGACCCTGGCAACAAGTTGGGTGCAGCCAAAAACTTTGCCTCTTCAACGAAATCAACTGCTGCCATCGGGCTAGCGCCCAGATAGAGATCGTCGTCAGGATGAAGTTTCAACTGATCAGGCAAACCAGAATAGTTGCCATCCAGCATCTTAGTTGTTTGCCGTTCCGCCAAGAGACCCAGATCCGCATAAGAGGCTGCTAACTGCCCTAAAACAGGTCCAACGTCTGCGTTATGGTAACCGCCAGTCGAAAGCGCCCTTCCGTTGGGATAACGTTCACCGCTGGGATCTTGGTCAGGCCTCAAGAACACCGGATTGTCTGTAATAGCCTTTAAGGCTCGCTCTGCCGCTTCATGGCATTGCCGAGCAGCAGCCAATCCAGCGCCCAATACGCGCGGCAGAATTCGAAAACTGACAGGCGCTTGATAGGATCTACGATCTTGTGAACCTCCAACGAGCAGTTCTAGTATCCGCTTCAATGCTTGCTCTTCGTCTTCGCTGCCCCACAGCCCTACTAAAGCTGGATCGTAGGCTTCTAACGGTGCTTGGAAAGCTTCGGCAGCTAGAGCAAATATCTCAAGTGCGAGATCCAATCGCTTTTTTGAGCTAAGAGCTACATCCGCTAGGACAGCCGAAGCACCTGGTGAGCCATTTATCAGCGCTAAACACTCTTTCTCTTCAAACTCCATCTGATTGGCCAAAGGAAGAAACAGCGGTGCTAAGATTAGTATTTCACCGGCTCCGCCTTGTCCCTGGATAGAAAGTTCTGGCAAGGTTTGAATGCCATTCAGCATTCGTGCAACATTATTGGCTAGCTCTGGTCTTACCGCCGCATGTCCTTCCACGAAATTGGCCAACCTTGCGTAGACAGTACCTCTTACTAAGCGATTTGGCGCTTTTTCTCCAAACGCAGACGTTGGCCCCACTGGAGGTCGCTTGGCATGAGCTAGTCTTTGTTCTTTTGTGAATCTGAGTTTAGCGTTTTGACCATAACCAGACGTCACTCCGTAAATCACCAGATTGGGGTCACTATCGATCAGCTCGATAAATGCAGACCGGGACTTTTGTACCATTTCTAAGGCAGCTTCAGAGAACCGTACGGAAGCACCTTCCCAGGCAACTTGGCGGTAGGATTCAACCGAAAAGTCATTGCGATCTTCTAAGACAATCGTCACTATAAATAATCCTTATGAATTCAATTCTGAAAGCCGATCTGAACAATGTCAGAAATCTACATCGACTATCTAGGCGGTCACGACATAGCCAAGCTTAATCTCACCAACGACGACATTCTAGATGCTATCGAGGAAAGCTTAAGAGCGCAAGGTAATGGAAAAACGGCCATTGAACCGCGGGTGCATTTGCAACCGTCCAAAGCGCCATCGGCCACTGAAGTTAACGGGCATTTCAATGTTCTAAGAGGCTACATCGAACCCATGGGGCTGGCGGGTGTCAAAGTCGTGGGTGATTACGTCGACAACTACAAACAGGGCCTGCGCTCTGAGATGGCCTTGCTTAACCTCTTCGATCCAACCAATGGCACACCTTTGGCCGTTGTTGACGCCTCAGATATCACTGATATGCGAACGGGAGCAATCACGGCTTTAGGGGCCAAGTATCTGGCTCGAAAAAATTCCAAAATCCTTGGACATATTGGCGCGAGAGGGACCTCTTATTGGAACGTCAGGCTATTAGATCATCTTTTTGATTTTGACGAAATTCGGGTCCATTCCCGCCGTCCCGAAAGCCGTGACGCCTTTGGCGAAAAACTGGCAGAAGATCTGGGTAAAGAGATCAAAGTGGTCGACAACTGGGAAGATTGCTTAGTTGGAGCGGATATTATGGTCGAAGCTTCTCGGCTAAATGAACCGGCACCTCTGTTCAAAACAGAGTGGATTATGGAAGGCTGCTGTGTCATCCCCTACGGCACGATGTCAGCGTTGGAACTATCGATCACGGACATTATGAGCAAAATCGTTATGGATGATTGGGGACAGGCTCATTCTGGCCCTTTTGGTGCCTTGAGAGCACACATCAATGCCGGAAAGTTTAGTGAAGAGAATTTCCATGCCAACCTAGGAGACATCGTCGCTGGCCACAAACCAGGCCGGGATTCTGACAAAGAAATCAATCTTTTCTGGCATAGAGGACTGAGTTTAAGTGACATAGCTTTGGGTCATGCGATGCTTCAGAAGGCGAAGGCCTTGGGACTTGGCCAAAAATTGAGGTTTGCCTAAGGTCAATTAGTCATTACATAACTTATCGTTATCCTAAAAAAGCCACTAAATGAGTGTTATGCAAGGCTGGCTATCAGCGACATGTCCTTTTAGAATGATCAGATGACCCGAATCCTAGACCGGTATATATTTTCCCAGTTAGCGATTGCTAGCGTTGCCATCACTGTCGTGTTGGTCATCGCTGCCGTGCTCACGAGATCGCTTGTTTTGTTCAAGAAAGTTGTGAGTGGCGATTTGGCACTGAGGACTTTTTTTGATTTTATACTTCTGCTTATGCCGTCAATGGTGGCTGTAATTTTACCTATTTCAGTTTTCGCGGCAACTCTCTTTGTCTATGAAAAACTCGCTTCTGATAGCGAGCTAGTCGTCTTAAAAGCCACCGGGGTCAGCACCTTTCGACTTTCTACTCCTGCTTACATTCTTGCTGCTATATCGTCGGTTTTTCTTTTCGCGGTAACCTTCTATTTTCTCCCTGCCTCTTATGGAGCTTACAAGGAAATACAAAGGTCTCAAGGTGTTAGTATAGTCCGAACTTTAATCGAAATCGGAGTGTTCAAAGAAATCCAACCAGGCGTTACGGTTTTTGTGGGCGGAAAAGACGAGCAAGGAATGCTGACAGAGATAATATTGCATGACGAGCGAAAGCCGAACGAACCCACAACTGTGACTGCGAAAAAGGCAGAACTGTTTTCACATGAAGGTCAGGTACAAGTTATTTTGTATGAAGGTGTGCGCCAAACGATAGAAGCAACAACTGGCGTACCCTCAACGCTCGTTTTTGAGAAGACAGTTTACAAACCGGGTGAGGACGCAGAGGCAAGAAAAACAATTGCTCGTAAAGACCTGAAGCCAAAAGAGCTTTATGTCCACGAATTAGCCTATTTTTCCAGGACTGCGGAAACAGCAAAAAAACGAAACCGTTACGCTTCTGAACTACACGATCGTATTACAACTCCTCTGCTCGTCATTGGCTTCGTCGCACTTGCTTTATCTGTTCTCTTGTCTGGCGATATTGATCGCAGAGGTACCGTTAAGAGGATACTGCTTGCCATTGTACTTGTATCAGTTCTTCAGCTTTTTTCATTGATCTCTAAAAAGCTTATAAAGAATGACGCAAGCGTGTTTTGGATGATGTATTTGGCAGCGGCTGCCCCCATAGCCTTGGCTATCGTTTGGCCGCATTGGATCAAGATTTACACTCTTTGGTTAATACGAATCTCGGCTAAAGGTGATCAAGAACCAAAGGGCACGCGATGATGATGAGACTTAGTTCCATTTCACCGCTACTGTCTTGGTACATTGCCCGAACCTATTTGGTTTGGTTTGTTGGCATAGCCACAACGATTGTTTCGGTCATTTTCCTGGCTGATTTCGTCGATATGCTTCGTCGGATTGCAGGCGTTGAGCACTTAACTTTTGGTATTGCCGCCAAACTCGTCGCACTTAGGTTGCCATACTTCGCGCAGGAATTGGTCCCAATAATTGTTCTCTTTGCTTCCATGGGAACTCTATGGGCCCTGACTAGAAAACAAGAATTGATTGTTGCTCGAGCTGCAGGAGTTTCCGTCTGGCAATTCCTGTTTCCCCTCATACTAACGGCGACTGCTTTAGGAGTGATTTTTGTAACGCTCTATAATCCGATTGCTTCAAAGCTCTATCACAATTTTATAAGTCTCGAGAAGCAGTACTTCGCTAAGAATAAGGACTTGGTTTCAATAGCCGGAAAAGGAAATGTTTGGATCAAGCATAAGGATCACGCAGGTCAAATCATCGTCAAGGGATATCCTATTGGAACGTCAACTAAGATATTGCAACGCGCCATCGTTTTGCACTTCGATTCCCACAGTAATTTGATCGAACGTTTCGACGCTGAACAAGTAATTTTCGAATCGGGCCGCATAAGGATACTATCAAGTTGGCATTCCAAGGCTGCGAATCCGCCGATATTTCTGGACAAAGGCGATCTTTTTTATCACGTACGCGTCAGTGATATTGCCAGCATGGTTCAGACTGCTGACTCGATCAGTATTTGGGAACTGCCAAACTACATTAAGTATCTGAAACAATCCAAACTACCATATAGAGACCACGAACTGCGATTCCAGCACTTATTGTCCTTACCAATTTTACTCGCCTTTATGATTTTGCTGAGTGCTGTGTTCTCTTTACGACTACCGCGAAAAGGTGGGACAGGGACTCTAATCGCCAGTGGAGCCGCAATAACCTTGATTATTTTCTTTTTTTCGGATGTAATGAAGGCAATGAGCTTAAATGGGACTCTGCCTATATTACTGGCAACATGGGTTCCTATAGCGACTATTTTTTGTTTTTCGCTAGCTGTACTTTTAAAGACTGAGGATGGTTAACCGCCGTTCTACCATTTTAAACAAGGGCCCCGTATTTTCGGGTTTATTGAATGATCCAACTATTCAATTGGAATCGTCAGGACACTGTCACAAACCAAAACGCCATTCGCAGAGCGGTTAGCTGTGCTTTGTCGACAGGATTTCTTGCGTCTGTCGCTGTCTTTGGTTTCCTCGTTGCAGACAGCAGACCTGCCGTTGCACAATCAGATTTTAGCGCCGTCACCAGTGACATTAAACTTTCCGGAGAAAAGGCCTTTTTGGGGGCCGACGAAGTTTGGTATGATCAAAAGCGTAGAATGGTTGGCGCTAAAGGAAAGGTAGAACTTTTCCAAGGCGACAAAGGCATCACCGCCGATCAAATTGAGTATTACCTGGACGAAGAGAAAATTATCGCGAAGGGCAATGTAACTCTGTTAGAGCCCAGTGGTAATGCCGTCTTTGCAGAAGAGATCAATCTGGATCAGGATCTGAAACGCGGCTACGTGAAACAGATTGGCCTCTTGTTAGCCGATGGCACTCGAGCAGCAGCAGCCCATGGCATTCGGCGCTCTGAGACTATCATGGAGCTTCAAAAGGCGGTCTTCAGCCCCTGTGCCAATTGCAAAGACGATCCAACCCGACCTCTCTTTTGGGAACTTGGGGCCGACCAAATTATTTTGGACGACGAGCTTCAAGAGGTTTTCTACAAGAACGCACGCTTCAAAATCCTAGGCCGGACACTGTTTCGAACACCCTACATGCGCCACCCCGATCCCCGATTGGACCGGAAATCTGGGTTCTTGTTCCCCACGGCTAAATATAGCGATGATTTAGGTTTCAGTGGCGGTTTGCGCTATTTTCAAACACTAGGAACTGACACAGACTTTACTTTCGAGCCCAGTGGCTACAGCAAAGGTGGAGGCTCTCTCGCCGGTACTTTTCGTCACCGTTTTGATGACGCCTACATAGAAGTATTCGGGCATGGCATTTACATTGATTCGGGCAGCCAACTGTCATCGAACATACTTGAAAGTGGCCACAGTGAGACGGAGGGATTACTGACAGCCGAGGGTTGGTGGCACATCAACGACACTTGGAAAGCCAGCTTCGATGGTCTCATAACCAGCGACAACCTTTATGCGCAAGATCTAGACATTAACAGCTCTGAGATCTACGAAAACAAGGCCCTACTAGAAGGTTTTCATGGCCGTAGCTACACGTCCGTCGCCGCCTATGATTATCAGTATTTGAGAGGTAGCACGACTTTCGACGAGGACACATTTCCCTCGACTTTGCCAGAAGCAGCTCATTCTTTCATTTCAGAACCAGGGCAAAACTTCGGAGAAATTTGGCGAGCCGATTTAGGTAGCCGCTATCTTTACCGGGAGACAGGCAGAGACTCCCTGAAGCTGTCAGGACGACTAGGTGTGGAGATTCCCTACAAAACGGAAAGCGGTCATCTGTTCCGCCTTGAGGGTAATTTGAGAGGGGATTACTACGATGTGACCCAAGTAGATCCAACGTCCGACCTTGTTAACCCCCCTGCACCCACCTACAGCGGTTCAGCAGACCGATTTTATCCTGAAGGTAAAATTGAGTGGCGCTACCCCTTGATAAAAAAAGGCCCTCAGTACGCCCAAACACTGGAACCCATCGTGAGTTTCACCGCAACACCTGATGACAATGATTTAAATGATGGCCGTATCCCCAACGAAGACAGCGCTAACTTTCAATTCGACACGACTAATTTGTTTGACATTAACCGCTTTGCTGGCACCGATCGTGTAGAACCAGGGCAAAAGGTTAACTACGGTGTCAATTGGTCTTTGTTTGACCAAGGCCAAGAGTCCCTCAATGTTTTTGTCGGCCAATCCTATCGCTTGAACAACTCAACCTTGTTTCCAACCAATTCAGGTGTCGAAGATCAGTTGTCAGACGTCGTCGCACACTTTCAATTGCGGCAGCACGAAGCTTGGCCCTTGGGGAGCTTGGGTGAAATTAGCAATGTTAAATTAGACTACTTAACTCGCTATGATATTGATGATGAAAAGTTGAGACGCAATGAAGTCTATTTTTCAGGCACTATTGCCGATTTCACAGCAAATGCGAGTTATTTGGGCTTTGACCTAGACAATGGGTCAGCCAGACTGGAACAAGTTTCAACCAGTCTTTCTTACAAGATTGATGATGCTTGGTCAGTGGGTGGTTATTACTCTCGCAATTTGGTTGATGATCAAAGCGTTCTAGCTTCTTCCTACCTACAGTATGAAAACGGCTGCTTCTCCTTCAAACTTACAGGTGCCAGAGATTTTAGCTCTACCGGCAGTGGCTATACCGTCGGCGCAGTCATATCCTTCTCACACTTGGGTGTATTCGATATAAACGGTAAGGATTTTTCCTCTATCCTTTCAGAAGAAGAAAACTAAGTTTCCCCGATCCACGTAGATTGATTGAGAAGTATTGACGCTTCTCACTTTTGCCCAAGTTGATTGTTGTAATGAGCTCTGTTAGAGCTGTTCAACATATCGACTTGCTGCTGTCTCTAGCGCTTCACGAATTGAAAGAGGTTACGTCCCATGGCAACTGTGATTTTCAAAGGCTTCGTCTCTGCCTTTTTCGTCATCTTGCTAACTATTCAAGCGAATGCCCAAACCTTGGCGCGTCCTGTCGCTGTCGTGAACGATTCCATCATTACTCAGTATGATTTGGACAACAGGATTGCGCTGGCTATTGCCAGTTCAGGGTTGCCAAATGATCCACAAACAAGGCAAAAAACACAAAAACAAGTCATGCAGTCGTTGATCAATGAGGTTCTACAGCTTCAGGAAGCCCGGAAAGTAGGAATCAACATAGGCCCAACGGACGTAGATGCAACCATCGCGCGGATTGCCAAGCAAAACGGAACAGATCTTAAGACGTTCTTACAGCAGATGCGGACCGCCGGTGTTGGCCCGTCCACTTTGCGCCAACAAATAAAAGCACAGATGTCATGGGTCCAATTGGTTGGCCGACGGCTAGGCTCTCAGGTTCAAGTGACAGATGAAGAAGTCAATCGCAACGTTCTTCGCCTACAACAAAACAAAGGGCGAACAGAACGAAGGCTTGCAGAAATTTTCTTGCCTTCCGACCAAAATGGGAGCTTTGAAGCGGCTAACCAAACGATCCAAGTTATTTTGCAGGAATTAAGAAACCGTAAGTCTTTCGGTGCGATAGCCCAGCAGTTCAGCCAGTCTGCAACTGCAGCCAGCGGAGGAGATCTTGGTTGGGTTATGGAAGGTCAATTGGCACCCGAGGTCGAACGAGCGCTTACAGGAAGTCAAAAGGGCTTCGTTACAAAACCAGTGAAAACACCCAATGGCGTCTATATTTATGCCGTTCGAGGGACGAGGCAGATTGGCGTCGGAAGCACAGTGGAATTGGCTGCTGTCAAACAACTGGTTATCCCAATCGCAGGCGACTTAAAAAGTGCGGCTGGTCAGCAAGCTTTGGCACAAGCCTACGGCGTATCTGAGAGCGTTCGGAGCTGTGCTGAATTCGATAATGCCATGGCAACTCTTGGTGGCTCTGGCACTGAGGATCGCGGAATGGTAGAGATGTCATCTTTCCCAGCAGAATTGGCTAAACTTTTGAGAGGCCTGCCAATCGGAAGACCAACCCCGCCGATCCCTGCCCCAAATGGTGCCGCCGTTCTCATCGTCTGCGATCGCCAAACACGCACAGAAAATACCTCAATAGAGCCTGGTAAAATAAAACGACAACTGCAAGAAGAGCGCTTGTCTGTTTTGGCACAACGCTTCCTAAGAGATCTACGTCGTCAGGCCTATATTGACCTTCGGATATGAGTGAAGGCTTAAAACCTATAGCGTTGACCATGGGTGATCCGGCGGGTGTCGCCGGGGAAACAACAATCAAAGCCTGGCAAAAACTGAGGGCCGGATCTGATTGTTTTTTCTTGATTGGCGACCCTGACCACATCCGTAACACAGCCCTGTCTCTAAACCTCGCTTGTCCCGTGCAACCTATTGGGGATCCCGATCAAGCGATGGATTGCTTCAATGTGGCCCTCCCGGTTTTTCCAATGAAATTGGCAGAGATTGCCGAACCTGGAATTGGCAACTGTCAGAACGGCAAAGCGATAACCAGCTCGATCGAGACGGCTGTCAATTTCTGTAAATCAGGAAGTGCCCTAGCACTTGTCACTAATCCGATAAACAAAGCGGTTCTTTACGACGCTGGTTTTGAGCACCCCGGTCACACTGAATATCTAGCTGAACTGGCCGGAGGCGGAAAGATCTCCGTCATGATGCTCGCCAGTGAAGAACTGAAGGTTGTTCCCCTCACTCTTCATGTTTCTTTGAAAGATGCTGTCCGGCAGATAGATGAGCAATTGCTCAGTACCGTGATTTCTCTTGTTCATCTTGAGATGCAAAATAAATTTGGCCTCCCCAATCCTCGCATTGCGGTCTCCGGCCTCAATCCACACGCCGGCGAAAAGGGAGCGATGGGCAAAGAAGAGATTGAAGTCATCGAACCAGCGCTCAGAAAACTCCGTAACCAAGGAATGGACCTCACAGGCCCGCTACCTGCCGATACGATGTTTCATGCAGAAGCACGAAAAACCTATGACGTCGCCATCTGTATGACCCACGATCAGGCCCTCATACCAATCAAAACCATAGCTTTCGATGACGCCGTTAATGTGACTCTTGGATTGCCCTTTGTCAGAACCTCTCCGGATCATGGAACGGCTTTCGATATCGCTGGGCAAGGCATCGCTAAGCCTAACAGCCTGATTGCCGCAATCAAAGTGGCTAGCCTCTTAGGCACAGGTGCTCGAACCCAATGACCCGTACTTTTCCTGAACTTCCTCCGCTACGCGAAGTTATCCAGAACCATGGACTTTTAGCCAAGAAGAGCTTGGGCCAGAACTTCCTAATGAACCCTACAGTGACCGATTATATCGCTGGGTCGTCCGGTGATTTGAAAACGGGCACTGTTATTGAGATTGGACCAGGTCCCGGCGGTCTAACGCGCAGCCTACTAAAGGCCGGAACCAACAATCTTTTGGCGCTAGAAAAGGATGTCCGCTGTGTTGCAGCGCTCCTGCAGCTGCAACAAGCCTTCCCTGACCAGCTGACAATTTTGGAGCAGGACGCTTTGGCCTTTGACTATGGCAGTTTAAAGGAGCAACCCGTTACGATCGTCGCCAATCTGCCCTACAACATCGCAACACCTTTGTTGATTGGTTGGTTGAAGCTAATCGCTAGCGGCACATCTACCATCCAAGGCATGACTCTTATGTTTCAACGCGAAGTCGGCCAAAGAATAACCGCGGCGCCGGGAAACAAAAGCTACGGCAGGTTGGCCATAATCTGCCAATGGCTTTGTGACACTTATTCGGTTTGTGAACTGCCGCCGTCCGCTTTCACACCACCACCAAAAGTTCATTCAGCCGTTGTTGGTTTCAAGCCTTTAGCGAGCCCACGTTTTAAGGCCTCTCTTCCTTGTTTGGAAAAGGTAACAGCGGCGGCTTTCGGGCAAAGACGTAAGATGTTGCGCCAGAGTTTGAAAAAGCTAGACGTCGAGTTGCCAGCACTTTTAGCGACCTCAGACATAGCTGGAGACCGTCGACCAGAAGATCTCTCAATTGAAGAGTTCTGTCGGCTTGCTACCGCTTATGAAGAACTGGTTTAACTACCTGATTGAGCGGCTGTGTCTGAGCGAAGAGCAGACACGAAATCACCAATACCTGGTTGCCGCTGTCGCCTGAGCCTTTCGGAAGCAATAATTGCCTTCACTGAGGCCAATGATTCTTCCAGATCGTCGTTTATAACAACGTAGTCATATTCCGCCCAATGACTCATCTCGTCTGACGCCTTGGCCATACGACCGGCTACGACTTCATCACTGTCCTGTGCACGTGATTTCAACCGGCGCTCTAGCTCTCTCAAGGATGGCGGCAGTATAAAAACCCTTACTAGGTCTGTGTCGGCCTGAGCCTCAAGTTGTTGTGTCCCTTGCCAGTCGATATCAAACAGAACATCTTTACCGTCATGCAACTGCTCATAAACTGGCCCCCTAGGTGTTCCATAATAGTTGTCAAAAACCCGAGCATGTTCCAGCAACTCGTCAGCAGCCTTCATCGCCTCAAAACGCGGAACATCAATAAAGGAATAATCCTTGCCCTCGACCTCGCCCGGTCTTGGCGGGCGCGTTGTCACGGATACAGAAAGCACGACATTGGGATCATCTTGCAGCAAACGCCTGGAAATCGTTGATTTTCCGGCCCCTGAAGGAGAGGATAAAACAAACAACATGCCTCGGCGTTTAATATCTCGGCGAAGCTCAGAAGGGCGTTTATGATCGGGGTTACTCAATGTTTTGAACCTGTTCTTTGATTTGATCGATAACAGCCTTAAGATTTAGACCTACTTCCGTCAATTTTTTGTCCGCCGCTTTCGAACACAAGGTGTTGGCTTCTCGGTTGAATTCCTGACAAAGGAAATCCATTTTGCGGCCAACCGGTTCAATCGTCGCTAAAAGCTCAAATCCAGCTGTGATATGGCTACGAAGCCGGTCAAGTTCTTCCCTGACATCTGCCTTCGTTGCCAGAATGGCGATTTCTTGCGCGATGCGTTCTTCTGGAACAGGTGGCGTTTCCGTTAACAATTTTGCCAACTGCTGTTCAAAGCGATCGCGCACCGTTGCTGGAACTGTGTCAGCGAGGCTTTCCGCTTGATTGACCAGCTCTGCGACCTGGCTAAACAGCCCGCCCAATACTTCGCCTATCCTTTGACCTTCGTCTTTTCTGGCCTCGGCCAGGGCTGCGAAAGTCGCATCGAGAGATCGAAGCAAAGCAGCAATGACATCCTTTGTGAGTAAGTCAGAAGCTGGGCTTTGGCTTTCGCCACTTTCGATAACACCTCTGACGGTGAGCAAAGAATGAACTGAGGGCCTGGTTCCGTCTTGAGCTTCACAAAAGTCCTGCAATTGACTCACGAACTCGCTGTTGATTGAAAGAGACTGCACGTCTTCCTGTCGATCAACAGCCAAAGACAATTGAATGTTGCCTCTTGAGAATGCTTTGCCGACTTTGGATCTTATATCGGCCTCTAAGGCTTCAAAACCTCCAGGCAGCCTAAATCTGACGTCAGCAGATTTGCCGTTAACTGACTTGGCTTCCCAAACCCACGACAAACCACCCTCTTCGGCTTGGTGACGAGCAAATCCCGTCATTGAAGCCGTTGCTACTACTGTTTTCTTTTCACTCATGGTCGCTGTTTAAACCAGATCAAGCCAAAATGAAATTCCTAGAGACACAGGAGAACCAAAATTGTTAGATAAGAGCGAAACAATAGGACAGACATCTTGCCGGATTATCGATCTATTCTTATCACTGGTGCCTCTAGCGGGATCGGCGCGGCCATAGCCCAACATTTGGCCCGCCCTTCTGTGCATCTCTGGCTAAGCGGCAGAGACTTTCAAAGATTGGAACAAGTCGCAGCGGCCTGCCGTTCTCTGGGAGCTATCGCCACCGTTAAACAGCTCGATGTATCTGACCAGAGCAAAATGGCCGACTGGATAGCAGAATGTGATCAGCAATTGCCCTTGGACCTAGTTATAGCCAATGCTGGCGTTTCTATCGGGCCAAAATCGGACTTCATCGAAGATCGTAAACAACTTGATGATTTACTCGCTATCAACATCACTGGTGTTCTCAACACAGTCTATCCCGCTCTAACGATAATGAAAGAACGCAAACAAGGTCAGATCGCGCTCGTTAGTTCATTGGCCGGTTATCGTGGCATGCCGACTGCGCCAGCTTACTCTGCAAGCAAAAATTTCGTGAAATCTTGGGGTGAAGCCATCGCCCCCCTAGCGCAGAAACACGGCATCTCGGTCTCAGTTGTTTGCCCGGGCTTTGTTAAAAGCCACATCACAGCAAAAAACAGATTCCCTATGCCCATGTTGATGAACGCCGATAAAGCCGCAAGCATTATCGTCACGAAACTATCGAAGAAAAAGCTCATCATCGCTTTCCCTTGGCCTTCCAGGCTTACGGCATGGTTCCTGTCAGCTTTACCTAGCATCTTGGCGAGCAAGGTTTTGAGTCGGCTGCCTCAAAAGAAATAGCGATCAATTCGTCTTTTGGGATTTCTTGAATGCCCGCCATTTCTTCACAGCACGGTTGTGTTCTTTCAGGGTTTTCGTGAAAGTATGGCCACCCGTACCGTTTGCCACAAAGAAAATGAATTCCGTTTCAGCGGGATTCAACACAGCCTCTATTGCTTTAACACCTGAGTTTGCGATTGGCCCAGGCGGCAGGCCCGTATTCATGTAACTGTTGTATGGGTTGGGTTTCTTAAGGTCTTTTGTGTAGAGCTTGCGGCCCAAAGGTCCTTGACCGCCAGTTATGCCGTAAATCACTGTTGGGTCAGCCTGCAACCGCATACCAATACGTAATCTGTTTGTATAAACCGAAGCGACAACATCACGTTCACTGCCAACACCAGTTTCCTTTTCCACGATCGAAGCGAGAATTAGAGCTTCTTCTTTTGTCTTGAAAGGAAGGTCCTTGGATCGTTTGTCCCACAAACCGTCAACTGTTGAGGCAAGGTCTTTCGTCATTCGGTCGATGATTGACTGCCGTGTCGCGTTGAGCTGGAAGTGATAAGTTTCCGCCAACAAACTACCTTCTGGGGGCAAGACTTCTATCTCACCGGTTAGGCCTGGCGTAGCGTTCAGAATTTCAACGACTTCCCATGACGTCCGGCCTTCGGGAATCGTAACTTTGCGCGATACCGCTTTGCCTTTTGATAGGATTTCAATGGCACCTTCAGCGCTGACGTTTGCTGGAAACAGGAACTCACCGGCCTTCAGCTTGCCGCCAACTTGTTTGATCCGGACTGCAATCTTAAAGAAGTTTGCATTATCGATCACACCTTCGGTCTGTAAGGTTTCTGCTATGCGGTCGACATTAGAGCCACGAGCAATAACAACGACTTTTTCTTCCTTCAGGGGCCCTTCAGACGCAAACCACGTCATCGCCCAGTCGCTGACGCCGGCAACGGCGACGGCGGCTAAGGAAATCAGAACTAAGAGTGTAACAAGTAAGCGTATCATGAGGGCCATAACCTTTCAGGCCGCCAGTTAACGGTAGCTTCGGAAGACCAAGCTAGCGTTTGTACCGCCAAATCCAAATGAGTTAGAAAGAGCGACATCTACTTTGCGCTCCTTTGCAACCAAAGGCACTAAATCAATCTGATCTGGTGAACAGCCTTCGTCAGGATCAGTCAGGTTCAGCGTCGGCGGAATAATGCCAGTTTGGATAGCTTTGATTGAGAATATAGCCTCTACGCTGCCCGCAGCACCAAGGAGGTGTCCGATGGCTGACTTTGTTGAGGACATGGAAGTGGCCCTCATGTCATCACCGAAAAGGCGCTTGACAGCGTTGAGCTCGATCAAGTCTCCCTTGGGCGTTGATGTACCATGTGCATTCACATAGTCAACTTCATCAGGGTTCACCTGCGCGCGTTTAAGGGCTGCTGCCATAGAACGATAACCACCATTACCATCTTCAGCCGGGGCCGTGATGTGATGCGCATCGCCTGACATGCCGTAGCCAGTTACTTCAGCGTAAATTTTTGCGCCGCGCGCTTTGGCATGTTCCAATTCTTCGAGAATTACAACGCCAGCGCCTTCGCCCATAACGAAACCATCGCGGCCTTTGTCCCAGGGTCTTGAAGCTTCCTCAGGAGTGTCATTGTAAGACGTCGACAAGGCGCGAGCTGCAGCGAAACCAGCGACGCCTAAGCGAATGATAGCGCTTTCTGCACTACCTGCCACCATAACGTCAGCGTCATCTAGCGCAATCAACCGAGCCGCGTCACCGATAGCATGTGCACCGGTGGAGCAGGCTGTTACGACGGAATGATTAGGCCCCTGGAAGCCATAGCGAATAGAAACCTGTCCACTGATCAAATTGATCAACAAGGATGGTATCATAAAAGGAGATATACGCCTGGGGCCCCTTTCATGAAGCGTCATCGCCGCTTCAGTCATGGTTTCCAAACCACCAATGCCACTACCGATCAAAACCCCGGTGCGATATCTATCTTCATCACTTTGAGGTTCCCAGCCAGAATCTTTCACTGCTTCTTGAGCAGCAGCCATACCATAGAGTATGAACTGATCGATCTTACGCTGTTCTTTCGGCGGCAAAACGTCTTCTGGATTAAAAGTGCGCCCAGAGCCGTCGCCAATGACAACCTTTCCACCGATTTTCGCAGGTAGATCGGAGGTATCGAAATTGTCTATTTTTCGAATACCTGATTTACCGGCAATCAAGCGGTCCCAGACTGGATCAACACCAAACCCCAAAGGGGTTAGAGCGCCCATCCCTGTAACAACGACTCTACGCATAAAATTTTCCAGAAACTTAATTCAACAATTAACTCGTCTGTTACGAGTTGCTTAGTGAATTAAGAGTCACCGTTTTCACTGATAAAGGAAACGGCATCGTTTACTGTAACGATCTTTTCCGCTGCATCATCAGGAATCTCAATTCCAAACTCTTCTTCAAAAGCCATAACCAGCTCAACCGTGTCCAAGCTATCAGCGCCCAAATCATCGATGAAACTTGCTTCCAAAGAAACTTTTGATTCATCCACACCAAGATGCTCAACGACGATTTTCTTTACACGACCTTCTACATCACTCATTTGACTTCTTTCCTTAGTTTGTGGCTGTTTCATCCACAGCCATTCAATAACTTTTATTCTTATTCTCTTCATACGAGGAGACAACTGAATAGTCGTCTGTACGCCAGAAGAGAACGCTACTAATAGCCGCGGCTCTTAGCATGCGTAATCAGCTTTGCCAACGCCCCTTTGCAAATTAATTAGCCAAAGGGGCGATGCAGTTAAATCATGGCCATGCCGCCGTTGATATGCAAGGTTTGTCCTGTCACGTAGCTTGCTTCCTCGCTTGCCAGATAAACAACACCAGCAGCAATGTCGTCAACACTACCTAAACGCCCTGTTGGCACGGCTGTTAACAGCTTTTCCTTTTGTTGATCCGTTAAGACATCTGTCATCGATGTCTTAACGAAACCTGGCGCCAGTGAGTTTATTGTAATTCCTCGCGACGCGACCTCTTGGGCAAGCGATTTGGACATGCCAATCATTCCTGCTTTTGACGCTGCGTAATTGGCCTGTCCAGCGTTGCCGGTCACCCCAACAATGGAAGTAATGTTAATGATGCGGCCAAATCGGCGCTTCATCATTCCGCGAAGAACTGCACGAGTAAGACGGAACACTGAACCAAGATTAACCTGGATAACGTCATCCCATTCGTCGTCTTTCATGCGCATGCCGATGTTATCTCTTGTTAATCCAGCATTGTTAACCAATACATCGATCGAACCAAGAGCGGCCTCGACATCTTTAATAAGTTTCTGACTGGCACCTTCCAGCCCCAGATCACATGGGAAGAAGACAGTGTCGTCGCCCATTTCTTTAGCCAGGTTCTCAAGCACGTCTGCTTTTCGTCCGGTCAGAGCGACCCTAGCACCCTGAGCTTGCAAAGATTTTGCGATAGCCTCACCGATGCCACCAGTTGCACCAGTCACTAGTGCTGTTTTGCCTTCTAGATTGAACATCACATTCGACCCCTTTTTTTTGTCACCTCGCTAGTCGAGGATATTAACTTAATCTTTATTAACGAGCCAGGAATGCTTCAATATCGGTCGAAGAATTTAGGGCAGTGCCGCTAAGCTCTCTAACGATCCGCTTAGCCAAACCTGAAAGAACTTTGCCTGCACCAACCTCGACCAACTCAGTAACGCCATTGCTAGCCATAGCTTGAACCGACTCACTCCAACGGACACGCCCCGTCACTTGTGCAGTCAAGTGGCTGCGAATGGCTTCTGGATCAGTCTGAGGTTCTGTTGAAACATTTGTCACAACTGGGAGGCTAGGAATTGATATCGTCGTTGACGCAAGCGCTTCAGCCATACGCTCTGCAGCTGGTTGCATCATCGAACAATGGAAAGGAGCGCTGACAGGCAAAAGAAGCGCTCTTTTTGCGCCAGCTTCTTTCGCGGCAACGGCAGCGCGGTCTACTGCGTCCTTGGAACCTGACACAACGACTTGCCCCGGCGCATTGTCATTCGCTATTTCACAAACACCGTCCCCGGCAGAAGCTTCAGCGACCGCAAGGACCTGATCAATATCTAAACCAAGAACCGCAGCCATAGCGCCTTCACCAACAGGCACGGCGGCTTGCATGGCCTGGCCACGAAGTTTCAAAAGTTTCGCAGCATCCGAAAGCTGTAAAGCTCCAACGGCTGTTAGCGCGGAATACTCACCTAAAGAGTGACCGGCAACGTACTGACCAAGATCAGACAATGATTTGTCAGTTTGTGCTTCGAGAACGCGAGCAGCAGCAATTGAAACAGCCATCAACGCCGGTTGAGCATTTTCAGTTAGCGTCAAATCCTCGATCGGGCCTTCGAAAATGAGCGAGGTAAGTTTTTGGCCCAGGGCCTCGTCAACTTCCTCAAACACCTGCCTCGCAATGGGGGAAGCATCAAAAAGATCTTTGCCCATGCCGACGGCTTGACTGCCTTGACCGGGGAATACAAAAGCGATTGTCATTAGGAATATCTATCCTTTTCGAATAAGAGGTGGACCGCTCGCAGATTTTCCGCGCTTTCAGCCCAGTGAGGCCTCTATTAGTTAAGGTGAACGGGCAGGTAAGCCTCAAACCAGGGGCTGTCAAGGCTTGGGCCGAAGAACAGCCCGGGATTCGGGGTTTTCTTGCTTGATTCATAAGCCGAAAGGCCTATAAAGCGCCTGCTCGCAAGCTCCTTGCTGACTCTAAGCGAGAATACCAGAGTCAGCTATTGAACTGTCAGTTGGACTTGATAGTTTCTCACAACCCGTAAGGAGTCCACATAAATGTCACTATACGAATGCGTTTTCATGGCGCGTCCGGATATCTCACCTACCCAAGTTGATGGGTTAATCGAGACATTCACAAACATTATCTCTGAAGGTGGTGGGTCAATCGAAAAGACCGAATATTGGGGTCTTCGTAACCTAGCCTACCGTGTAAAGAAAAACCGTAAAGCTCACTATGTTCTTTTCAACATCGACTCTCCTTCGCCAGCAGTGAAGGAAATGGAGCGTGTTATGGGCCTGAACGAAGACGTTCTCCGCACCATGACACTCCGCGTTGATGAGTTGGAAACCGAACCTTCTGTCGTTATGCGCACCCGCGGCGAACGCCGTGGTCGTCGTGAAGACGAAGAAAGCAGCCGCAGCGATGCTCCAAAAGCTGACGCCCCTAAGGCCGACGCTCCTGCAGCAGATGCTCCTGCAAAAGCTGAAGAAGCTAAGACAGAAGAAAAAGGAGGAGATGAATAATGAGACCAGCATCTGGTGGCGCTCGTCGCCCATTTTTCCGCCGTCGCAAGTCTTGCCCATTTTCTGGCCCTAACGCTCCAGCAATTGACCACAAAGATGTGAAATTGTTGCAACGTTACATCTCAGAACGCGGCAAGATCGTTCCTAGTCGTATCACTGCGGTTTCTGCAAAGCAGCAGCGTAAGCTGGCCAAAGCAATCAAACGGGCACGTGTTCTTGCACTTCTGCCTTACGTGGTGAGGTAAGATCATGCAAGTTATCCTACTCGAAAGAATTGAAAAGCTAGGCCTGCTTGGTGACGTTGTCACGGTTAAGCCTGGATTTGCAAGAAACTACCTTCTGCCACAAAAGAAGGCTCTTCGCGCAACCAAAGCAAACGTTGAATCTTTTGAAATTCAACGCGCGCAGATGGAAGCCGATAATCTTCAGCGTCGTGACGAAGCCGAAGCAATGGCTGACAAGATTAGCGGTCTCCAGATCGTTATGACTCGTCAAGCTTCTGAAGCAAGCGTCCTTTACGGTTCTGTTTCTGCTCGCGATATTGCTGATGGTGTTACTGCTGCTGGTTTCACGATTGATCGTGGCCAGGTTCCAATCGACCGTCCAATCAAGACTCTTGGTATTCACGATGCACGTATTCGTTTGCACCCGGAAGTCTCTACTTTTGTGAAGGTCAACATTGCTAAAACTGTTGAAGAAGCAGAATTGCAATGGGAAGCTGCACAGGCTCCTGTAGTTGAAGAAGCACCGGCTGAAGAAGCTGCTCCTGAAGTTCAGGAAGAAGCACCAGCTGTTGAAGAGGCTGCAAGCGAAGAAGAATAGATTTCTTCAGACGTTATTGATAAAGGCCTGGGCTTCATAGTCTGGGCCTTTTTCTTTTGCCGCCTCCCTAAATATATGTTGTGTCCCTTATTCACCTAATTCACAGGCAAAAGGGTTGTTCTTTTCCTCCATTGACCTGCTATAAACGACTCCATGGCTGCACCACTTGATAACATCGCCGTCCTTCCCGGATCGGCAGAACCAAATGACGAGCATCGTCGCACCCCTCCTCATAACTATGAAGCAGAGGCTGCGTTGCTGGGTGCCATACTCGCAAACAATCAAGCCTATGAGAAAGTTAGCGATTTTCTACGCGCGGAACACTTCGCCGAACCGGCGCACGGTCGAATCTTTGCAGCTATTGTCAAATTGATCGACCGAGGCCAAATCGCGGATTCCGTCCAGCTTGCCCACTTTTTCAATGATGATGAGGCCTTAGTAGACGTTGGCGGTGCCGCTTATTTGGCTGAACTTCAGTCCTCTATCGTTTCGATCATCAACGCAGCAGATTATGGCAAAACGATTCATGATCTTCATTTACGCA